>JBIPOY010000134.1:0-8263 GCA_044378705.1 Saprospiraceae bacterium | reverse complement strand
AAAATTTTGCAAAACAAGCCACATCAACAGGAGTGTGAGCGTTCGTAGTGCGAAGTTTGATCTCATAATTTAGTTTTGTGTATAAAATACCCTGCAAATATCGGATTTTCTTACAAATTGCATTCCTGCTCTTTGTAATGAATGGTGTGCTGGCACAAACACCGGCCACATATACGTCGCCGTTGGTGGATTCGTTGCCGCCTGTGGCAAGCGATTCTGTCGTGGTAGATTATTCAAACATCCGTTTTAGCAACGAAGGTGTAGCGGCAGAAGTGCTTTATACGGCCAAGGATTCTACTTGGTTTGATGTGGTTAAAAAGCAAGTTCACTTGTTCGGCAACGCTTCGGTTAAATATACCTCCTTGGAAATAAAGGCAGGTTATATACGCATAGACTATGCCAAAAACGAAATTTCCGCCGAACAATTGCGTGATACCTCTGGTCAATTGGCGGGTACGCCTGAATTTAACGACGGGGAGCAGCAATTTACGGCAAACCGATTGCGCTATAATTTTAAAACCCGAAAGGGCATTATCTACGAAGCACGCACGCAGCAGGACGATATGTATGTCCTGGGTACCAAGGCTAAATTTATTGGCTCCACCAGTACAGATACCGCTGAGTCTGGAAAAAACATTATTTACAACCAAGACGCTATTCTGACAACTTGCAATGCTCCACAGCCGCATTTTGGCATTCATACGAGAAAGCTAAAAGTAATCCCCAATAAGATGGTGATCACGGGCTTGTCTAACTTGGAATTGGGAGGAGTACCTACGCCCATTGTTATTCCATTTGGTTTTTTCCCAATGACCAAAAATCGAAAAGCGGGGTTGCTCCTGCCGAAAGACTTTCAGGGAAGACGACTAGAAGGACTGGGTATCAACGACTTGGGTTGGTATCAGCCCATCAATCAACATGCAGATGCTACCCTGCTTTTCAGGGCTTTCACCAGTGGTACCATTGGCGCCTCGGGCACCCTGCGCTACAACTATAAATACCAATACACCGGAGACCTTACCCTGAATTTTAACAAGCGCGTCACGGAGGGCAGTAAAGCCGAAAAATTGATTGCCAATTCTTTTGGCATAAAACTGACACACAACCAAGACCCCAAGGCACATCCCTCCAGAAAATTCAATGGTTCGGTGAATATTCAGACCAATCGAGACCAAAATAGAAACCAAAACGACTTTCAAAGCGTGTACGAAAATACGCTTACCTCTAACCTTACCTTCAACAAATCCTTTCCCGGTAAACCTTACCAATTCTCGGCAGCACTCCGCCATGCTCAAAATACCCAAACACGGCAGATGGACATTACCCTCCCCAGTGTGAATTTTACCATGCAGCGTATTTTTCCCTTCCGTAAAAAAGTGACAATCGGGAAGGAACAATGGTTCGAAAAGATTTCCCTCACGTACTCCTCACGGCTCGACAACAGTTTCAGAACGGTGGATACCTCGCTTTTCTCCCAAAAAACACTCGACAATGCCCGTATTGGCATTCAACACCAAGCCAGCAGCGACTATACCTTCAAGCTCTTCAAATACATCAATGTAAGCCCAAACATCCGATACGAGGAAAATTGGTACCCTTATACCATTAAAAAAGCACTAAGCAACGACATAACCGCCGTTTACGATTCTACTTTTGACGATAGTGGCAACTTTATTGCCGAAACACTCAACGAAAATAAGTCAAAATTCGGGGTGGTAGAAACAACCCGCGATTGGAATTTCTACGCTTTCAGAAAGTATGACGTCGGAATTTCCACCAATACGGCGCTGTTTTACACCAAACAATTTAAACAAGGCTGGTTCAGGGGCATTAGACATAAAATGACGCCGGCAGCAAGCATCGGTTTCGGACCCGATTTCACCAAACAACAAGACCGCTATTTCAAAACCTATTATACCGATTTGCGTCCGGATAAGCGCGATACGCTCTCTTATGGTATTTTTGATGAGGCAATTTACAGCAGGCCGGACTTGGGAAAACGGAATGTAGCCCTCAATTATTCCCTCGCCAATGTGCTGGAATTCAAGCACTTCTCGGCAAAGCGCGACTCGGTATTGAAAAAGAGGATATTCGAAAACTTATCCTTTTCTGGCAGCTACAGCTTTACTGCCGATTCCTTGAAATGGTCAACCGTCAGCACCGGAGGTCTGTTTCGACTGTTCAAAGGCTTGAGTAACCTCACCTGGAATGTTACTTTTGACCCCTACATCGCCAATGAAAAAGGCGTGCGCATCAATCAATTGATGACCCAAGAAAAAGGCCGCTTGGTACGTACCACACAACTCGGATTTGCCCTGAACTCAGGATTTACCGTCAAACAAATCCGCGAGCAATTTTCAGGTAAAAAAGAGGATACAAAACCCTCGAATACCCCCAATACCGTCGCAAAAACAGATGATTTGCTCAGTCTGTTTGATAATTTTCGCGTTAGCCACCGCATATCCGTCAATCGGCAACTTATTCCCACGGGCTACGGAACAGCGCGGGACACCTTTGCCATCGGAACCAACAACCTCAGCCTTTCCGGCAGTATTCAACTCACCAGTAAATGGTCTTTGGACCTTGGCAACATCAGTTATGACTTTCCTTCCAAGCAACTGGTTTACCCGGATCTTGGCTTCACCCGCGATTTACATTGCTGGTCGCTGAGTCTGCGTTGGCAGCCGGATAGAGGTACGTATTCATTTTTCATTGGGGTAAAACCAGGCACCCTTGAATTCTTAAAAGTGCCTTACCGCAAAGATTATTACGATACCCGGTAGTGCCACTTCAGCCATTCAGTTGCCAGTTGATCTCTTTTTTGCCCTGTTGTCGCAGTATTTCATTGGTGCGTGCAAAATGTCCGCAGCCTTGAAAGGCGTTTCTGGCCAAGGGAGAAGGGTGGGCGGCTTCCAGAATCACGTGTTTGGAAGCATCAATCAGCCCTTTTTTACTGCGGGCATAATTGCCCCACAACAAGAAAACCACCCCTTCTTTTTGTTCAGAGATTGTTTGAATGACGGCATCTGTAAAACTTTGCCACCCAATATGTTGGTGGGAAGCAGGCTGATGTGCTGTTACGGTCAGGATGGCGTTGAGGAGCAAAACGCCTTGCTCTGCCCAATGGGTGAGGTCACCGTGGTTGGGTGGGTCAAGGGCGAGTTCAAACCTGAGTTCTTTGTAAATATTGACCAGAGAGGGCGGTATTTTCACGCCTTTTGGGACTGAAAAGCAGAGACCCATTGCTTCTCCGGGTTTGTGATACGGATCTTGCCCAAGGATCACTACTTTCACAGCATCGAAAGGAGTTTTGTTGAAGGCGTTAAAAATGAGTGGTCCGGGTGGATAAATGGTAGTGCCTGCTTGTTTGGCATCTTCCAGATATTGTTTAATGAGGCCGAAATAGGGTTTTTGAAACACCGGATCGAGCGCAATTTTCCAAGAATTTTCGATTTGCACGTTGGGAGTGGTCATTCTTTGCTCATTTTGTTCTTTGCGAGAGTCTTTATGTCTTTCAATGGGTGTCTTTCCAAAAAGTTGTTATTTTTGCGGCGAAATTAGATTTGGTCCCGTAGCACAATGGATAGTGCAACAGATTTCTAATCTGTAGGTTACCGGTTCGAGCCCAGTCGGGATCACAACATTGCCCGGTGTCATGGTTGGCACCGGGTTTTTTATTGGGTGGGTGGTACATTCAGGCATTGATCTGCTAAATAGGACCATGAGAATCGTTTTTTTTCAGCTTTGAGGCCCTCTTGCAGTGCCGATGAGCGTTGGTTGTCAAAAAAATCGCGGATAGCGGCCGCAATTGCTTCCGGTTTTGGCGCCACCACATAGCCCGAAATACCGTCTGCCACTATTTCGGCGAGCCCGCCCACATTTGTAACGATCATTGGCGTTTCAAAATGATACGCAATCTGTGAAATACCGCTTTGAGTAGCAGATTTATACGGCTGTACCACCAAATCGGCAGCAGAAAAATACCGACGTACGTGCTCTTTGGGAATAAAATCAGGAAAAATATGCACGCGATCGGTCAGTTGATGGACTTCCAGGATGCGCTGGTAAACAACCCAGTCGCCATAACATTCACCGGCAACGATAGCGTGAACGTCGTGTGTTTGGGCCAGTGCTTCCAACAAGAGATCCAACCCCTTGTACTTTCTGATGAAGCCAAAAAAAAGTACCATACGCTTGTTTTCGGGTAGCCTCAACAACCTGCGCGCTTCTACGGTGGGCATCCGTTCCCCGTAGGTGTCGTACAGGGGATGGGGCGCGTATCGGACTTCTTTTTGAGAAAATGATGCAATGATATCGCCTACGGACTTTGACATGACTACAAAATCATCGCAAGCGCCGACGAAATAACGCGCAAAAGCCTTGTCTCCCCATCTTTTCTCGTGGGGAACAAGGTTGTCCACCAACCCTGTGATGGTGGGCGGTGTTGCTGAAAAAAAACGCATTACCCGCAGTATGGTACCCAGACATGGGCCCATAAAGGGCAACCAAAATCGTACGATTACCCGATCGGGACACTCTTTGGCGATTTCTCGCCCGACAAGAAGCCAATTGAAGGGGTTTATCGCGTTTATACGTGTTTTGATCAACAGGTCTGTTGGGCATGGCTCGTCGGTAAATTGTGTTTTACCGGGAAAAAGAAACGAGGGATATTGCAGGGAGAACGAATAAATGATCACCTTGTGACCCTGTGCCTGCAGGGCTTGTGCCAGACGCTCGGAAGAAGCCGCAATGCCACCCCGAAGTGGGTTGGCCGGCGATAGTAGGATAATTTTTTTTGGTGTCAAGCGTGTTTATTTTTGGCGAAAATAGTGGGTAACAGGTTAGGTAGCACGCTGTGTGGCAAAAAATGGCCACTTTTTTGTCTCAGACCCAGACCCCCTAACCTGTTACAATTGCAGACAAATATAAGAAATTTTACAAGATGAAAATTCACCTTCTCGGCGCACCCGGCTCGGGCGTAACTTCTTTGGGCAAGGCCCTCGCCGAAAAGCTCGGCGTGCAGCATTTTGATACGGATGATTATCATTGGTTTACCGAGGATGTTCTGCCATACCGTCGCCGCCGCAATCCGGACCATCGGAGACAGCTACTGACCAAAGATTTTTCTGCCCATGAAAGTTGGGTGCTTTCCGGTGCCCTGTGCGGCTGGGGCGATGTCTTTATTCCACAGTTTGATGCCGTGGTATGGCTTTGGTTGCCAAAGGAGACCCGGCTCCATCGCATCCAAGGGCGGGAGCAATTGCGCTACGGTCAGGAAAGAATTGCCGCCGGAGGTGATTTGAACCTTGTCTTTGAAAAATTTATCACCTGGGCAGCCGCTTACGACGACGCGTCTGATAATATCCGCAGTCGCGCCAAGGAACTCGATTGGCTTGCCTCGTTACCATGCCCCGTGTATAAGATTCAAGAGGAACGTAGCCTCGAACAATTGGTTGAAAAGGTGGTTGAGTGGCTTTAAGAGCTTGTTCGGGCATTGGATTTTATAGGGTAGAACAGGTATTTTTTTTGGCAGCACGCTGTCCGGAAAACATATTCCATTGATTTTCAAGCATATAATCAGGGTAAGGACTATTGTCAACCGCTTTGTTGACAATAGTCCTTACCCTGAAATTTAAAAACCCGTCTCTTTGTATCATCAATTCAAACAACAAGGAAATGCGCGGTGTGTGGGTGTAGTCAGGCGTTGGGTTGTTGTTGGTTGGTTGTGTGTTTTCCGAATGATTGTTGTTTTTCTACCATGAAAGAACCCAAGTTTTTTTTGTACCTGTATAACTCCTCCAGCGCCGCCGCCAATATTTTTTGATGCATCTATACATCAATGTATTGGTGGGCGCAGGGTTCCGGAGTTATTCTATTCAGTAAACATTGCGATGTATCGCATGAAGATAAATAGGCTGTAAGGTCTATTGATGGAAGGAAGATAGAGCTGCCCTGTAAAGATGGGGCGGCTCTTTTTACGTGTAGCCATCATTTGTTGTAACTGGTTGGGTGGCACGCTGTCTGGCCCAAAAAGGCCACTTTTTTGTCTCAGACGCGACCACACTAACCAGTTACTATTTTTTTTCAGAGGCATATACGACGGGTATTTTCATGTTGTAGAGCATGAAAGAGAGTATGTCGGAGGCTTCTTCGATAATTTTTGTCGTTGGTTTGCCGGCGCCGTGCCCTGCGCTGGTTTCTATGCGAATCAACACAGGATTTGTGCCTTGCTGGTATTCTTGAAGTGTAGCGCCAAACTTAAACGAGTGGGCCGGCACCACCCGGTCATCGTGGTCGGCGGTTGTGATCATTGTAGCAGGATAGGCACTTTTCTTGACCTTGTGCAAAGGCGAGTATTGTAGCAAACAAGGAAGTTCTTGTGCATTGTCACTGCGGCCATAGTCGGTAGCCCAAGCATATCCAATGGTAAATTGGTGGTATCGCAACATATCAAGCACACCAACTTGTGGAAAGCAAACGCCAAACAATTCCGGTCGTTGGGTCATACAGGCTCCAATCAGTAGGCCTCCATTGGAGCCTCCTTGGATTGCCAATTTTGCCGCTGTGGTGTATTTTTTTTCAGTCAAGTATTCTGCTGCTGCAATGAAGTCATCAAAAACATTTTGTTTTTGACACTTCGTACCGGCCTTGTGCCATTTTTCCCCAAACTCGCCTCCTCCACGGATGTTGGCCACGCAGTAAATTCCGTTGTTTTCCAACAACGCTGCTTTTGCGGGACTAAAAGAGGGCGTGAGAGAAATATTAAATCCTCCATAACCATACAATAGGGTTGGGTTCTGGCCGTCGTAGGCAATATTTTTTTTCCGGGTGATGAACATGGGTATTTTGGTGCCATCTTTACTGGGGTACCACACCTGTTCGGTGATAAAAAGATCAGGATTGAAATCTATCGAGGGCGCTTTAAAAACCTTGGTTTGCAAGGAGCCCATATCGAGTGCGTAAATGGTATTGGGTCGGAGGAAAGAAGTGAATGAGAAAAATGCCTGTTGTTCGTCGGGTTTGCCGCTCACGCTGCCCACGGTACCAATTTCCGGCAATTTTACTTCGGCAATAAACTTTCCGGTGAGGTCAAACACGCGGAGACTGCTCGCTGCGTTGTGTAGGTAAGAACAAACAACTTTGTCGCCGCAAATGACAGCACTTTGGAGTACATCACTGGAGTCTTCGGCAATAAATGTCTGCCAGTTTTTCTCCAGGGGCTGGTTGGTTTGAATGAGGATAAGACGCTGGTTGGGGGCCTGTTGGTTGGTGAGGACGAGCAATTGGTCGCCGATGTTGTCCACCACATTAAAGTCTTGGTTGTAAGCAGTTGCGATGGGAACAAAGTCGCTATTTTTTTGGTTCAGATCTTTTATAAACAGGGAGTTTCCACTGGTACTTTCCCATCCGGTAACACACAAGAAGCGCTCATCATTGGTTGTGGCGCCCCCGAAAGAACGGTCTGGGTGGGCTTTGTCTCCGTACACCCGTGCATCTGCTGATTGCGGGGTGCCGAGTTTGTGATAATAAACTGCCCCGAGTTTGTTGGCGGCTTTGAGTTCATCGCCTTTTTTGGGTTCGGGGAAATGGGTATAATAAAAACCATTGCCCTGCCAGGCAATCCCGCTGAATTTCACCCACTCAATTTTATCGTCAAGCATGAGGCCTGTTTGGAGGTCTTTTATGACAATACTGCGCCAGTCGGAGCCTCCGACAGAGGTAGAATAGGCAAGGTAACGACCGTCTTTGGAGAAATCCAGTTCGCCGAGCGATGTGGTACCATCTTGGCTGAATTGGTTGGGGTCAAGTACTGTTTCTGCACTACTGTTGAGATTGTCTTGTACGTAGAGCACACTTTGGTTTTGCAGGCCATCGTTTTTGAAAAAGTAGTATTTGCCGCCTTCCTTAAAAGGGGCGCCAAATTTCTCGTAGTTGAAGATACCTTCAAGCCGTTTTTTAATTTGGTCGCGGAAAGGTATTTGGCTGATATAGCCATTGGTGACGATGTTTTGACGCGTCACCCACTCTTTTGTTTCAGCGCTTTGGTCGTCTTCGAGCCATCGGTAGGGATCCTGTATGTTGGTGCCGAAATAGTGGTCTATTACCGTGGTGTCTTTTCTGGAAAGTGGATACGTGACCTGAATTTGTTTGAAGTCCATGGAGGGGGTTTTGTGCTGTTGAGGAGTGGTATTGCAAGCAGTCAGGAGCACAATGAAGCTAGTAAAGAAGGCTGGAACAATTAATTTCATGATTGAAAGTGCTT
>JBIPOY010000161.1:0-7036 GCA_044378705.1 Saprospiraceae bacterium | reverse complement strand
TTGACATTCCCAATGCACAACCAACGGGCATTTCTTCTGCTTTGGGTGCATCGGCCTTTACGGCGCCACGTGTGAATAAGGCATTCTTTGATAAAGTAACCTTTGTGGGTGCTTTCGGCGGCGGTGGTACTGCTGTTTCTGACTGGACATGCGGTTGGGCGAAATACAAAGATTTGAATACCTCTTGCTTGGTAGAAACGAAAGACGTTGCACAATTCATCAGTGGTGTGAAACTCTTCCCAACAGTAGCCAATGATCAAGCTACTTTACAAATTGAACTCACGACTGCTGCTGATCTTGTGGTGGAAATTTACGGCCTCAACGGCCAGTATTTCGGCCAGCAAATCAACGAGAAAGCATCTGCAGGCCAGCAAGTGTACACCCTTAATACCAGCGATCTTACACAAGGTTTTTACTTTGTACGGATTCAGGCAGGCAATGCCGTAAAAACAGAAAAGTTGGTGGTCGTACATTAACGGCTACTTACTTGGCAGGTATTTACCGCATAAGCCACGGCGTTATTTTGATAATCAATTAGGAACAATATTCATCAGCGGCAGCACACAGAGCGTGTGTTGCCGCTTTTTTATGCAGAATTCCGGCGCTATCGTCGAACACCTTCCGGCGCAATGTTGATACAGCCGGGGTGAAAAAATGTCATTTCACCGTTAATTATGATCTTCGCCCAACATTTCGTCTAAAAAATCGTTTATTTTGCCCCTGATAAATTGTTTCCGATGGTTGAAACTTGAATTTGCGCCCATTCGGAGTGTTTTAAAAAATCATACCGGCTGTTTTTTACGCAGTTACCGCTACACGTTTTTTCCGCGCATCTTTTTTTGTTGAAGTTATTTTTTGAAATATTGGACGTATGCACATAGACAACTATTCCCTACTCGTTGAGAAACTTGACGGTTTTATCCGTAAATTTTATATCAATCAACTGCTGCGCGGAGCACTGTATTCAGTCGGCGCGGTTTTGGGGCTTTTCGTACTGCTCAATGTGGCGGAGTATTATCTATATTTTGGGACTACCACCCGTACGGTGTTGTTCTGGAGTTTTATTGGGCTCAGTGCTCTTTCCCTGTGGCAATGGGTGGCAACACCTTTGATGCACTATTTCAACTTAGGAAGGGTAATCTCACACGAACAGGCTGCTGCCATTATTGGTGAACACTTTACCAATGTAAATGATAAGTTATTGAACATCTTGCAGTTGAAGCAACAAAGTAGCAATGCTATCTACGCAGAACTGATCAACGCAAGTGTCAATCAAAAAAGTGAAGAAATTCGGCTCGTTCCTTTCAAAGCAGCCATTGATCTGGGTAAAAATCGCAAGTACCTGCGTTACGCCTTACCCCCCCTTATGTTGTTGTTGTTCCTGCTGTTGGGTGCGCCAAACATTATTCGGGAAGGCTCTATGCGCCTCTGGAACAGCACGACACGCTATGAAAAACCAGCCCCTTTCCGATTTTTGCTCCACGCAGATTCACTCCGCGCCATCCAGTTTTCCGACTATATCTTGACTGTTCAGGTAGAAGGTTCAGCCCTTCCCAATGAGGTGTTTATCAGCCTCGGAAATGTACAATACCGTCTCACAAAAGATGCCCCCAACGCCTTTTCTTACAAATTTGTAAACGTACAGAAAGACACCGAATTTAAACTTTTCGCCGGTGGGGTAGAGAGCCGCGAATACCTGCTCAACGTACTTAGAAAACCCAATATCCTCTCGTTTACAGCCAAACTCAACTTCCCTGCATACGTCGGTCGCGCGTCGGAGGAGCTCTCCAACGTCGGTGATCTTGTAGTGCCTCAAGGTACCAACATCGGTTGGGTGTTCAATGCCCAAAATACCGATAACCTAGCCATGCAATTCACCGGAGAACCCAATACGCAGGCAAAACGATTTGACGACGAACTCTTTCAGTACAATCGCCGTGCACTCAAAGACGAATTGTACAAGGTTTTTCTCAGCAATAGCGTGCTCACAGGCGCAGATTCTGTGGCTTATACCATCACCGTCATACCTGACCTACACCCCCAGATTACCGTTGAGGAATTTAAAGACAGCACCAATATCCGGCAGTCGTTCTTCGCAGGAGAGGCATCAGACGACTATGGGCTGCAGAACCTCACTTTCAACTACCAAATCAAAAAGGTTAAGGGAGGCCAATTGCCCATGAATACCCTCAAAATTGAAAAAACCGCCGGAAAACAAACCCCTTTCGACTACAGTTTTGATACCCGTGACCTGCAACTCGAGCCCGGCGATGAGGTTCAGTACTACTTCGAAGTATTTGACAACGACGGCGTCAATGGCTCCAAAAGCGCCCGTACCGGTATCATGCAGTACAAAGTGCCCAGCTTGCAGCAGATGCAGGAACAACAGTCTGAAAACAGTGAAGAAATCAAAAAAGATCTCGAAAAAGCGCTCAAAGAAAGCTTGAAAGTGCAGGAAGAATTGAAAAAACTTCGAGACAAAGTGCTGCAAAAAAAGGAAATGGACTGGCAAACCAGAAAGGAAATGGAAAAACTCCTCGAACGCCAAAAAAGCCTCCAACAACAGATGGAACAGGCCAAAATGAACTTCGACCAAAACAAACAACAACAGCAGGAATTCAATCAACAAAGTGAAGAGGTGCAGCAAAAACAAGAGCAACTCGAAAAATTGATGGAAGATACCACGTCTGAAGAAATGAAAAAACTGATGGAGGATATCCAAAAGTTGCTCGAAGAACAAAACAAAGACCAGGCCCTGGAAAAAATGGAGGATATGCAGCTCAAAAATGAAGAAATGAGCAAGGACATAGAACGCCTAGAAGAACTCTACAAACAACTCGAGGTGGAACAAAAACTCGACCAACAAATTGAGCAACTTGATCAACTCGCCAAAGAACAGGAGGAACTATCCAAACCAACCGAAGAAGAACAAAAATCATCGGAAGAACTCGCCAAAGAACAACAAAGCCTCAACGAACGTATGGAGGAATTGACCAAAAAAATGGACGAACTCCTCGATAAAAACAAAGAACTGAAGCGCCCCCAGGAGATTGAAGACAATAAAAAAGACATGAACGATGCCAAGCAAGATATGAAAGACGCGAAGGAAGATATCAATGGCAAAAAGAATAAAAGTGCAGGAAAAAAACAGAAGTCAGCGGCCAATAAAATGAAAAATATGGCCAATAAAATGAAGCAAAACAAAGAGTCGGGCGCCATGAAGGAAATGGAAGAGGACCTCAAAACAATCCGACAACTCCTCGAAAATCTGGTCTCGCTCTCCTTCGACCAAGAACAGAATATGAAAGAAGTGGCCACCACCACCATCAATACCCCGCGGTTTGTAGAACTCTCGCAAAATCAATTCAAAATCAAAGATGATTTTCGAATAGTTGAAGACAGCTTGCAAGCGCTGGCCAATCGCCAATTCGAAATCTCAGGGGTTATCACCGAAAAAGTGACAGAAATAAAGGCTTCTTTCGCAAAAAGCCTCGAAGAACTCGAAGAAAGACGCGTCACTACTGCCAATGTTCAGCAACAAAGTTCCATGAAAAGTCTCAATGACCTGGCCCTGTTGCTCGCGGAATCAATGCAAAATATGCAAGAACAAATGGCTTCAGCAATGCCGGGAAGCCAAAGCTGCCAAAAACCAGGCAATAAAAAAGGCCAGGGCCAAGGCAAAGGAAAGGGTGACGGCGAAGGCAGTGGCAAAGGGTCCCCCAAAGATAAAATGAGCAAAAGCCAAGAGGATATCAATAAAATTATGAAAGACCTCAAGGAACGTCTCGACAAGCAAGGCCCCGGAGGGCCTGGTGGCCCCAGCGGCGGCAAACCCGGAAATAGCAAGGAATTTGCGCAGCTCGCCGCCAAACAGGCCGCCCTGCGCAATGCCCTGAGACAACTCCAAAAAGAAAAACAAGAGCAGGGGAAAGGTGACAAAGGCCTCGATGAAGCCATGGATGGAATGGACAAAATTGAACGGGAACTTGTCAACAAACGGCTTACCAATGAAATGATCCAACGGCAAGAACAAATTCTGACCCGCTTGCTGGAACACGAAAAAGCCGAGCGCGAACGCGAACAGGACGACAAACGACAGGCAGAAACCGCGCGACAAATTCAACCGAAAATGCCGCCGGCGCTGGAAGAATACCTCAAAAAACGACGCGCTGAAACAGAACAGTTCCGTACGGTTTCTCCCGCCCTGAAGCCTTATTACAAGCAATTGGTGGAAGAGTACCTGAAAGGTGGCGGCAAATAAACCAATACCCATCAGGTACGATTTCCATCAAGGCTCTATCATGAAATACACTTTGGGCTTCTGTAGGTCCAAGGCTTGTATCTGCTTTTCTTTTCCGGTAACAATAAAATAGACCATGTTTTTCTGATCCCGGAATTTTTCAAGCAACAAACAATCATACACGGAAACAGCGTACGGTGGGCTGCCCAACAACGGGGCAGCGATAAACTCTACCAAGGTTTGATCATCTTTTTGCCGCAATGCCTTGAACTGAAGCGGTAGATTCTCCCCATTCACGCTCAGCTCAAGGTGTTGCAGGGCGTATTGAACGATCCTATCTCGCACCGGTAATGGCCCCTGGGATTGCCCCGTCAGGGTCTCTGTCAGGTCATCGGTGAATAGGTATATTTTTACCCCAAATTGTCGGTTGGAAGGGTCATATACGACTTCACACACGCTTATTTTGAAGTCGTGCCACGTGCTTACAGGCCACATTGGCTGCATAAGCCCTAAGATTACAAGCAATGTCTTCATCTCCTTAACTAGCCAAAAATTGCCCGCATGATCAATACCAAAGCGCCACCGCCGCCCAAACCGGAAACGTATTGATTCCAGTCGCGGTGCTTGAATTGAAACATCCGCGCCAATACCCAATGTAGGCCAACGAAGACACCAACCGCAACAATTTGCCCTGTTTCGATCCCTATATTGAAGGAAAACAAAGGCTTTACAATGTCTCCATCTTCGCCCATCAGCGCACGAAAATACTGGGCAAATCCCATACCGTGGATAAACCCAAACGACAGGGCCATCGCATAATTCCACCGAACAGATTTTGTGAATAGCCCAGCACTGTTGGTGTCGCTTTTCAATAGAATGTTGTACAAACTCGTCAGGACAATGGTGATCGGGATGAGCAACTCAACCAAGTTGGAGGGCACGTTCAATACATGGAGGCCCGACAAAACCAAGGTGACGGAGTGGCCTATGGTAAAAGCTGTAATCAGGATCAGGATTTTTCGCCATTCCCTGACCTCGTACACGGCACACAACGTGACGACAAACAGCAGGTGGTCTAAAGCCCGCGGATCAAGGATGTGGTGAAACCCGAGGTTGCCAAATATGATGAATTCGTCCACGTTATGACTTTTTTTCTTTGCGCTGACGGTCTTTCTGCATCATGTTTGGACCACGCTTGAATTGATCTTTTTTGTACACTTTGAACAGAACAGGAGTGTTTGGAACCGGAGCTGTGTTGTTTTGTTCGTCAATATCGGCGGTTTCCCGCCAGGGGTCGAGGCGTACGCTTTTGACCGGCTTACCTTTCACAAACACTTGGTTAAAGTTGCGCTCGTTTTTCCGCCATATCTCCACGGGTATTCGCTCAATTTCTTTGGTACCGTCTTGGTAGGTCCATTCGAGGATAACCGGCATCACCAAACCGCCCTTGTTGCTGAAATGCAATTCGTAGTACTGTTTGTCGGCAAACAATTTTTCCTTCTCCGCCTGGGTGTAGGGCACATCGTATAGGTAGCTGGTTCCGAAAGAGATACTGTCTGCTGTTTCCCAGGGTTTGTTGAAGGTGTAAAAGTCCTGGAGTGCAGTATCTTGTTCCACCGGGAATACGGCACCTGCGTTGCGGTAGCGGGTTTTGGTCAGGGTTTCAAAGGGTTTGGTCTGTTCTTGTGGTACTGATACCTCCTGGCGTTCCGGGTCATTTTTGAGGTCGACGCGTTTCCATACTACGCTGTCGAGGGCGATGTCAACGGCGTCGATGCTCATAAACCAACCCCTCCAGAACCAGTCGAGGTCCATGCCACTGGCATCTTCGAGGGTACGGAAAAAATCGGCTGGTGTGGGGTGTTTGAACGCCCATCGTCGGCAGTATTCGCGGAAGGCATAGTCGAATTTTTCGCGTCCCATCACCGTTTCGCGGAGGATGTTGAGTGCTGTTGCCGGTTTGCGGTAGGCATTGGAGAAGTAGTCCACAATGTTTTCCGAATTGGTCATAATGGGTTCCAATTTATCCTTTGGCAGGGCCATATAGTCTGTTATTTTGTGTGGCGGTCCTTCGTCTGAATCGTAGTTGTTGTCCCATTCCTGCTCTGCTATATATTGCATGAAGGTGTTGATTCCTTCGTCGAACCAAGCCCATTGGCGTTCATCGGAGTTGATGATCATGGGGAAATAATTGTGTCCGACTTCATGGAAGATCACGGTGAGGGCGGCATTTTTTGCCTCTTCCGAATAGGTTCCGTCTTCTTCAGCGCGTCCGGGATTGAAACAGATCATGGGATATTCCATGCCATTTTGCGCTTCGACGGAGATAGCAGTGGGGTAGGGGAAAGGGATGCTGTATTTGCTGTAAGTTTTGAGGGTATGAGCCACCGCTTTGGTGGAGTATCGGTGGTAGATGGGGTAAGATTCTTTGGGGTAATAGCTCATACACATGACTTTTTTGCCATCGCCATTGTCGGTTGCCATGGCATCCCAAGCGAATTTACGGCTGGCCGTCCAAGCAAAATCGCGCACGTTTTCGGCTTTATAGTGCCACGTTTGGTTTACAGTACTTGGTGTATTTTTTTCATTGGCCAATGCTTCGCTGAGGGTGATGATGTCAACGGGTTTGTCGGACTGTTGGGCTAGGTTCCAACGTTTTAGCTCGGCGGTAGAAAGTGTTTTGGCGTAGTTTTGGCATACGCCGGTAGCACCCACCACATAATCGTCTGGCAAGGAGATTTTCACGTCAAAGTTTCCAAAATTCAAGGCGAATTCGCCTGTTCCGGTGAATTGGTC
>JBIPOY010000486.1:0-2796 GCA_044378705.1 Saprospiraceae bacterium | reverse complement strand
TCACCGGCGTAAGCGGATCCGGAAAATCAAGTATCACCATGGACACGCTCTATGCAGAAGGGCAGCGTCGCTATGTCGAAAGCCTTTCCAGCTATGCCCGACAGTTCCTGGGGAGAATGAAAAAACCAGACGTTGATTATATCCGAGGTATCTGCCCGGCCATTGCTATCGAACAACGGGTTACCACCGGTAATACCCGCTCTACAGTAGGCAGCATGACGGAAATTTACGACTTCCTCCGCCTGCTGTTTGCCAGGGTGGGAAAGTTTTACTCCCCCATATCAGGCAGGATCGTTCAAAAACACGAAGTCGCTGATGTCATTGATTTTATCAAAAATCTTCCAAATGGCGCCCGCGGAATGATCCTTATCCCCTTCAATAAAAAACACCTGAGCCGTCCTTTTGACCAAGAACTAAATGTCTTGCTGCAAAAAGGTTATACTAGGTTGTGGTGGAAAAATGACGTAATTCGCATTGAAGATCTCATCATCGACCTCGCGCCGGATCACGCCGAGATACTTCGCCAAGAAGCAAGCATTCTCATAGACCGTTTTGTGCTCCCTTTGGCCGGCGAAAGCGACTGGATGCGGCTCGCTGATTCTATCAATACTTCCTTCTACGAAGGCGATGGAGAATGTGTGGTTCAAGTGATTGAAAGCCAGGAAAACACCCCAACTCAACCAGCCATTTTCAACAACCGCTTTGAGTTGGACGGTATGGTTTTTCCTGAACCAACGCCCCAACTTTTTAATTACAACAACCCCTACGGGACCTGCCCTACCTGCGAAGGATACGGCCGTGTTCTGGGCATTGACGAGGACAAGGTGGTCCCAGACAAAACAAAATCTGTGTATGAAGGCGCCATAGCGGCCTGGAAAGGCGAAAAAAACGGCGAATGGCTCGAACTTTTTTTGAACAAAGCCCATGCATCCGATTTTCCCGTCCACACCCCGTACGAAGGTTTGTCGCGAGAACAAAAAAAATTGCTCTGGGCTGGCAACCAGTTCTTTGAAGGAATAAGCGCTTTTTTCAAGGAACTCGAAAGTAAAACGTATAAAATTCAAAATCGGGTGATGCTCGCACGCTACCGAGGACGAACCCTATGCCCTACATGCGAAGGTGGCAGACTCCGGCAGGAAGCACTTTGTGTTAAAGTAGGCGGTAAAAATATTTCTGAACTAACCGAATCACCCCTCGATCAAGTGCTGACGTTTTGTCAACAACTCGATTCCATCCTTTCTGAAAACGACCGCAATATCGCCCGCCGCCTCTTACTCGAAATCAACAATCGACTAAAATTTATGGTGGAATTGGGGTTGGGATACCTCACGCTAGACCGTGTCTCCAGCACCCTCTCCGGGGGCGAAACGCAGCGTATTCACTTGACCAGAACGCTGGGCAGCAACCTCACCGCTTCCATGTACCTCCTCGACGAACCCTCGGTCGGTCTTCACCCACGCGATACCGGACGACTGGTGAAGGTGCTCAAAGACCTCCGAAACCTCGGCAATACCGTAGTCGTGGTAGAACACGAAGAAGAAGTGATCCGAAATGCAGACTTTCTGGTGGATATGGGACCGGAAGCAGGGGTGCATGGCGGTCATGTCGTGTTTGCCGGCCCTTACGCAGATATCGAGAATAATGCGCCCGAAAGTCTGACAACCAAATATTTAACGGGTGTCATGTCCATCGAAACGCCCACCTTTCGCAGACCCGCCAAGGAGTTTTTAACCATCAATGGCGCTCGACAGCACAACCTAAAAAACCTCCAAGTCCGTATTCCCTTGCACTGCTTGACCGTCGTCAGTGGCGTTTCCGGTTCCGGTAAGACAACCCTCGTACGAGATATCCTGACCCCGGCATTGATGCAGCATTTGCCAGAAACCGGCAGTAAACAACCCGGAATTTTTGACGGACTAGAGGGCAATGTTAAAAAAATAACCCGGGTTGAGTTCATCAACCAAAGCCCAATCGGAAAAAGTAGCCGATCCAATCCGGTTACATACGTGAAAGCTTACGACAGTATTCGCGATCTTTTTGCCGGCCAACAACTTTCGAAAATTCGCGGATTCCAACCCAAACACTTCAGTTTTAACGTAGAAGGCGGCCGTTGCGAAGCCTGTAAAGGTGAAGGCGAACAAGTGGTCGAAATGCAGTTCCTAGCCGATGTCCACCTCGAATGTGAAGAGTGCAAAGGCCGCCGATTCCGCCAAGAAGTACTCGATGTCCTTTACCAAGGAAAAAGTATTTTCGATGTGCTCAACATGAGCATCGAAGAAGCAATCGCCTTTTTCAAAGGTCACAAAGACATCACCGATCGGATCCAGCCCCTTTTTGACATCGGACTCGGCTATGTCCAACTCGGACAATCCTCCAGTACGCTCTCCGGCGGCGAAGCACAACGTGTCAAATTGGCTTCTTTCCTGATCCGTGAAAATACCGGTGGACATATCTTTTTTATCTTTGACGAACCCACCACCGGCCTCCACTTCCACGATATAAAAAAATTATTGACCGCGATCAACGCCCTCGTTGAAAAAGGACACTCCGTACTCGTCGTTGAACACAATATGGAGGTCATCAAATCTGCCGACTGGGTCATAGACCTAGGGCCGGAAGGGGGCAACGAAGGGGGCTTCCTCGTTTTTGAAGGTGTTCCTGAAGGATTGGCTCAGTTGAACAAAGGATATACAGCAGCCTTTTTAAAAGAAAAATTAGGATAGTGCCGCGACTCTTTAAACCCAAAAAAACGCTGTCATCCTGAGCCCTTTTTATGCCCGTTGCAACGCTAAACTC
>JBIPOY010000485.1:0-2808 GCA_044378705.1 Saprospiraceae bacterium | reverse complement strand
CGGAAACCACGTCCATCGAGGTTCTGACTGCTCCGACGGCATCCATTGTGGAGACGGACGCATCATGTGCTGTGAATGACGGTAAAGTATTAATCAATGAAACGGCCACCTTGACAGCTTCTGGTGGCGTAAGCTATTCATGGTCACACGGTGCAAGTACCAGTGCGGCTATTGCTTACTCCAATGCAGCTGCGGGTACCTACACAGTGACGGTTACTGCGACAGACGCCAATGGTTGTACGGACACGGAAACCACGTCCGTCACCGTCGCAGATTACTGTTATCGTATTACAGGCAATATTGGTTGGGAGCAGAATAACGCAGCTGTTCAACAAACAACGGTTACTTTATCTGGGGCATATTCAGCGGTAACCACAACAGATGCGTCGGGCAATTATTCAATCGATGTAAAAGCAAATGGTCAAGTCATCATTACACCCACCAAAACAATAAACCTACTCAATGGTGTAACCTCTGCCGATGTTACCCTGATTCAAAGACATGCGGCAGGCACCTATTCTATGCCGGCACCCTACAAAAGAATCGCATCGGACGTGAACAACAGCAATACCATTACCACAGCAGATGCGCTGTATGTTTCGCAAAGAATAGCTTTAGGCAACCCAACACAGTGGCCTTCGACTAGAAGTTGGAAATTCGTACCCAGTGATTACGTGTTCTCAATTCCGCTGCAACCTTGGGGTTATCCGGTAACTATTACATTGGCTGGTACTACACTTGACGATCAAACGGGCAAAAACTTCAAAGGGGTGAAACTGGGTGATGTAAACGGATCAGGAAATCCGGCGAACGCTCCGCTTGAGCCCTTGGTTTGGAAGGTAGATGATCGTATCCTGCAAGAAGGGGATGATATTGCGGTTGATTTTAAGGCAGAGCATTTCACGGATCTTTCTTCTTTCCAATATGCCCTGCAATTTGACCCAACAGTTTTGAAGTTCAAAAACGTGGTGCCTGCTGTTACAACACTGAACATGGGTCAGAATGAGTTTGGCATGTCCAACGCCAGCAATGGTGAAATCAGATCGGTTTGGGCCAAAACGCACGGCTATACCCTTGACAATGGAACACAGGTGTTCACCTTGCATTTCCAGGTATTGCAAGGGGGCGTCAACCTCAGCGAGATACTGCAGATCAACACAGATGGTATTCCGGCTGTGGCCTACGACAATGAATTGGTCAGTGGTGATGTGCAATTGGTGTACAATGCCAGTCCTGCAACGGGCACTGTTGATCCAGCAATGGAAGGCAAACTGCAATTGTTGCAAAACCGTCCGAACCCATTTGTGGATGAAACCGTCATTCCATTTGTCTTACCACAAGCTTGTAACGCGCAGATTCGTATTTACGACCTGACGGGAAGGTTGCTGGAGGAGCGGACCAGAAATTATTCCGCAGGCTACCAGGAAGAGGTGTTCAAATTTGGACAAAATGCCGGCAAAGGAATGTTGTACTACGAACTGACCACTGAATATGGTAAGCTCAACCGGAAAATGTTGTCACTTTCAAAATAAAATAAGGGTAACTGGTTAGCGTGGTCGCGTCTGAGACAAAAAAGCGGCCATTTTCCGCCAGACAGCGTGCCACCTAACCAGTTACAAAAAAGGTCACTGGTTGGGTGGTCGCGTCTGAGAAAAAAAAATTACTAATTTTTGGATAGACACTTTGCCATCCAACCAGTTTCAAAAAAATAATGAAAAAAATATCAGGGGAAACAAATTTGGTCCTCCCCGATTTTAAAATAAAAAATAAGTACCAAATTAATGACGTCAAATACGCAATCGTATCGATAAACAGGGTCTTTTTGGGTGATATGCCGCATAATTTGTGGTTTTAGGTACCCCCATTGTCCTACACAGCAATCGATTTTTTTCGTTGCTGACACCACATTTGCTGCACGCACTTGCTGCCTTTGGGTGGCTATTGCTGTCTAATTTTTTTTTGAGTTTTGGATTTTTAAATCCATTCAGTAGCTTTGTGCTATTAAAGAAAAAATTTCAGTCTTTTTGGCGCGTTATTTGAATGTATTTGAGTTGTTGGCTATGCCATAATCCTTTTTTCAGTGCTCGTATATTGTTAATCATTGAATTTTCTTAATCCTCATGAAAAGTTCTAGAGCGATGTATTCAGATTATTATCAATCTTGTTTCCGGCGAACCGTTGCGTTTGTCCGGGACATACCTGTTTCGTCAAAACGGGCACTTTTATCACCACCAACCGAGGGAGATGTTCTTTCGGAAAGTTTTGCCAATCCTATTGGTAGCTCCCCGCACCAGTACCATTTCATGAAAACAAAAAATATTGGTTCCCGTGGTACCAGTACTTTAATATCCAAACTAATAGTAGCTATGAGCTCAAAATTACTCAGATTCAATTTCGCAACGTTGGTGGCCATAACCCTCAGCATAAGCGGTGTTTCGTTGACAAATACGGTGGTTGCACAAACACAAGTCACGACCATTGAGGGCGTAACAGGACCGTTTGGAGCAGCGAATTGCACCCAGAGCTTCGAGTTGTTTGTACCCTCAAACTCCGTAACCTCTACGACTGTCGTTAAAAGCGTCGAGCTTAATTTGACCCATACTCCTACAGGGGATCTCGAAATTTACCTTAAATCTCCAACTGGTCAACTCATTGCACTTTCTACCAACAATGGTGGTGGTAGCGGAGCTGATTATACGGGTACTGTTTTTGAAGATGGAGGAGCGGACATCACTATCGCCTCAAATCCATTTAGTGGCACTTATGCACCGGAGGGGTCGTCGACTGGGACTATCTGTACTCCTCCTG
>JBIPOY010000484.1:0-2810 GCA_044378705.1 Saprospiraceae bacterium | reverse complement strand
CAGTGCTACAACCAGGGGAATATCCGTCTGCTGCTGGTCAACCAACTGAATGCCGGAAGACACACTTGCCGCATCAACCGGGAAATTTAGGGAAATAAGCAGCGGCTGTCCGGGCACAATTTCCTGGTTCAATACCGGTTGGTCAAGATTCAATATTTTATCGGCAATTTTCATGCTCACGCAATAAAAAACACCCTGGACGGGCAGCTCTTCTCGTTTACAACTCCAACCAATGGCCGTGATAAAAAAAAAGGAAAAAAGCAACGCTGTACGGCTATTAACCGTTGAGCTGGAAAGAATATTGGACACACGAATACGATGCAGCATATTTATTTTGATCAACAATGGTCTGAATCCAAGCGTTATTAAACGCAACTACCGAAGTGGTACGCTGGCTGGCAAAAAAAGAACCTTTCCGGCCATACTTCGAGCATTTTATTGACCGTAGCACTTTCGTCCGGCATAAAATGGTCGCTTTTTTGTCTCAAATATGACCACCTCGGTAATCACTTTAAAACAATACCAAGCAAAAGTAATGGCGAAGGTGGTTTTTTTACAGCTCTTTGCGCATAATATTTTGTCCGCGCGACAAATCAACCCGTAATTTTACCTCCTTTTTATCTGGACACATGAAAAACTGTCTTTCTGCGTTCTACCCTTTTTCTTTCCCTCTCAAGTTAAAATTCGCCCTTAAGATGCGCTTAGTTGCTTTGATATTACTGCAGTTCACTGCGCAAATGGTTCTGTTTTCCCAAAACACCCCCGATCAAAAAGTGGTATCCGGTACCGTGTTGGTCAACGATGCCAATCCATTGGACGCCAAAGCTCTGCTTGCTTCCTTGCGCAACAACTGGCACATCAAAATAGACTCGTTTTCCAACGCAGACAAAACCATTGTTTTCAATACCCCGGGCTCCACCGCCATGATCGCCCAACTCAACTACCCGGCCGACCCCATCGAGATCCGCGCCGCCGCACAGTTGTCGTGGCTCTGGCGCAACGCCACAGAAGAAGCCTTACAACACCAAGCACAAGTGGTCATCTCTATTGTCGGCGGGGCCGACAAAACGCTTGAAATGCACCAGCTTTTCACCGCCATTGCCGCCGAATTGTTGGAAACTAGGGCCTCCGGCGGCGTGTACATGAACAGTCAATACCTGCTGCTTTCAAAAGGCTTTTACACCGCCGCCGCACACAATATGCTCGACAACCAAACCCTTCCCCTCTACTGTTGGGTGTACTTCGGTATGCCCGGCGATGGCGGTGGGTACACCTTTGGTATGGAAGATTTTGGCCTGAAAGAAATGGAAATTGTACACTCTCAACAAAGCAATGCCGATATTCACGCAACGCTGTACGATGCCGCTATGTCCGTTTTGAAATACAATTCCCGCCCACAGGATGGCGAGGCTATTGTGACGGAAGAAGGGAATAAAATACCCGTTAAATTTAGCAAAGGAGTATTTTTAGAAGGACGGGATGTTCTAAAACTAGAATATTAAACAGCGGTTAATCCGTTAATATTCGCTATTAATATAAAATTTTCACCCAAATATCCCTGTAAGCGTAACCTTGCACTTCGTTACGCACTGTTGTACACTGATCCCCATTGTTTTATGCTTTATAGTCAATACAAAGTGGTTGTGCATGAACTGTGATTGCAATCGTTTTAAAATCAAATGTTTGCAATCAATCAAATCATCAAAATCACTTTAATCACCGTCTAGATGGTTCAAATTATGAAAATTCACGCACTCGTTTTATTCTTGTTGTTAACGACCGGCATACACGCCCAAGACGTATGGTCGCTCGAACGCTGTATTAATTTTGCCCGGGACAACAACATTACCATTAAGCAGGCACTCGCCAATGTGCGCACTGCCGCCATTGCTGAAAAACAGGCCAAAGCCGCTCTGTTGCCCAATGTGAGCGCCAACATAAACCTCGGCGAACAGTTTGGCCGCACCATTGACCCCACCAGCAATGCCTTCAGCACGGAAGCCACTGCCTACAATAGTTTCAGCATCAATGCCGGTGTCAACTTGTTCAGCGGAGGTCTCATCCACCACAGTATCAAACAGGCTGGATGGGATCTTAAAGCCGCCACCGCAGACGCCGAACGCACCGTAAACGACCTAGGACTGCTCATCGCTTCTGCTTACCTCAATATTCTGCTGTCGGAAGAGCTCCTCGACAATGCCAAAAAAAGGATCCAACAAAGCGAAAACCAACTCAATGTTACGCAAAAACTAATCGAAGCCGGCACCGCACCCATGGCGGATAAATACAACATATTGGCACAGGTGGCCCGCGACGAGCAATCAACCGTACAAGCCCAAAATACCGTGGACTTGGCCTACCTGACCCTGAAACAATACCTCCAACTCGAACCCGATTTCGACCTCCGCATCGAACAACCCGTCGCCTTGATTCCCGCCGATGCCAACCCGGAGGCCCTGTCACTGCCCCCACTCTACCAAACAGCCCTGGGCAACCAACCCGGTATTCGCTCGGTTGATTACAGGGTGAAAAGTGCTGAAGAATCGGTGTTCATCGCCAAATCAGGGTATTATCCTTCCGTTTCCCTGTTTGCCAATTTGAGCAGCAACTACTCGAGCGGTTTTCTCGACTATTTCAACGGAAAATATATTCGTACAGACACCACACCAGCCACTATTTTCCGGGTGAACGGACAGGATCTTTCCATCAGCCAATACGTTGACCGGTATGAATATTCTAAAGTGAAATATTTGGACCAATTGGACCAAAACTTTGGCCAAGGCGTTGGCATCAGCCTCAACGTGCCCATT
>JBIPOY010000483.1:0-2811 GCA_044378705.1 Saprospiraceae bacterium | reverse complement strand
GCAGCAATGGCCTGCGACAACTCTTCATGGGCTTTTTGTAGAGAAACAGCGGAGGCCTGTAGCTGCAAATGAGCGTCTTGCCAGCTTCCCTGCTGTTGTAAAGCAGTATGATCAGCCTTCCCCTGCTCATATAATTCTTTGAAGTACTCCCTAGATTTGATCGGGTCGAAGGTCAGCAGCGTGCCTCCCTGGTCAAAATGTTGGGTGAATATCTTGCCCAATGCATACGTGGCGGCACCGCCACTCACGGCCACGGCACCACCGCCGAGCAATCCGCCCAGACCCGGAATAAATTTGATGACGCCCACCGAACTGATGTTGCCCACCAAGGTACCAATCAGTGATTTGGCGATGTGTTTTTTAAAAGGTATCCCATATACCCGCGCCAAATCCCGAATCATCCACAATTGAATGGTCAGGATTCCGGCTGCGTCCACTACTGGGATGGGTATCAATCCCGTGCCGGTGGCCAGGAGGCTGCGAAATCGGGTGATTTTTACCGCTTTTTTCTTTTGATCGACGGAGGTATCTGTTAAAGTCATCATGGTGGAAATTCAATGGTGAATAAAAAGTGCCGGGGAAGAAACTGCGTTGGATGCTGCTGTTTGCAGGCTCGAAAGAAGATCCCGAACAAAAGCCTCTGCCTGTTCAAACAAGAAAAAATGCCCGCCCTCAAAGAAAACGAAACGGGCATCCTGTTCAAATTCCTGTTGCCAAGCGCGTACTTCTGCTTCCGTCATTTCTTCCTCACTGGCCGAAAAAACCGTGGTAGGTAGCCCTAAACGCGGAAAAGGGCGGTATTTCCAAGTCTCTGTCGCCCGGAAATCTGCCCGAATCATGGGTTCAAAAAAAGAAAATATACTGTCATCTGACGTGATTTCCGGCGCAATACCGCCGTATCCCTCCAGCTTCGCCTTGAAATCAGGATACGGCAGCAGGTGCTCATAAGGCTCCTTGTGGGGTACAGAGGGACCCTCCCGACCGGAAAGAAAAAGGTGTACAGGCATGGGTAATCCTGCCTCCTGCATTCGATGACAAACAAGCCAGGCCAATAAACTGCCCATGCTGTGCCCCAACAAGGCGTAACGCTGTGACGACATGGGCGCCAACTGCCGCCAAATATCGGCCGCCATGGCTTCTGCATCGGCCAAAACCGGCTCATGGTACCGCTGTCCTCTGCCCGGCAAACTCAGCTCCGTTAATTTCCAATGTGCGGGCAAATACGGCCTCAAAGGGGCAAAGCAATTCGGGCCTCCACCCGCATAAGGCACACAAATCAGGTTCATTTCATGAAATAATTGTGACATTCCGTTGATCATTAATCCATTAAATTATCCTTCGTCAACATTTTAACATAAAAATCACCAAGGCGATCCGATGCCAAATGGCATACGAAACCTTCTCCCAAGGGGACTTTTTGAATATACCACCTTCGAGGTCCAACCAATATGCTATCCGTAATTACTTCAACAGTCAGGGGATCTAAAAAAAAACCTCGGCCGTCCGCTTTGATTAAGGCTTCCTTTCTCGTCCAAAAACTAAAAAAAAGAGACCCCGCCTCTGCCGTCTTTTCCATCAAACAGCACTCATTATGGGTAAATACCAGGCTGTGATCAAAGGCTTCCAGAGGCCGAAGTGCTTCAACGTCAATGCCTACCCTGCTGCCTTCACTCAACGCGCAAACAACAAGACCTTCCGTATGCGATATATTAAAGTCCAGTGCATCCGATACATACGGACGCTTAAAGGCATCCAAACGAATTGAACGGACAAGCATCCCGTCATAGCCCAGTTCCACCAAGCCATGTTGCAACAGTAACCTGCCCAACACCGTGGCCTGCCTGTCTTGCCAGCTTACATGGCTCAACGCACTTGCACAGAATTGTGCAGGCAGCATACCGCACAAACGATTCCATACCTCCAGTGGCCACTGCCCTGTATTGGACACTGCGAGAATTCGGACACCTGCGTTCATCTTCTTCTACATGCCCAGCAGGCGTTAGTTTACCTTTTTTCTGGTTTGAAAAAGCAGCAACATAATGGCGGTTAACAGCGGCGTAAAAAAAACAGATAAAAACAAAACCCCCAGAAATCCCACGCGTGAATCCCGTCCGCCGTACGCTACCAGGATACAGAACCCCAGATATACCAAGATCAAAATGAATGACATACTTCTTAAGAATTAAAAGGTTCAATGCCTGTGGTTCCGGCCATCATTTGCCCCCGGTGAGACGATCCTGTAGCGCCTTCAACGCAGCCCAATCACCCGAAACGGCCAACGCAGCCTGTTCCGGCCAACTATCGGGTACCATCATGTTGAAATGGCTGCCGGCAGACTCCAAAATCGATTCAAGCTGTTCTGAACTGGCTTCAGACAGTTCCACCAAGTTGGTGATACCGCCCTTCTTCAGTACCGAGGCTACCTTAGCGCCAATCCCTTCAACGATCTGCAAATCCGCTATATTCACTACGGGTGCCGCAGGAGTCGGGCTCGAAATTGGAAAATACGTGGGCAATGTTGCTCGTAATGCGTTGATATCTGACTGAATATCCTGCTTTCGTGCCGTCAAAGTGTTTGATGCCGAATCCGACATGCCGGCAACAATTTCTGTACCTTTTTCAAATTCAGCTTGAAAAAAGGCCCGCGATTGAACAGGGTCAAAATTTAACAGGGTACCGCCCTGGGAAAAATGCTGGGAAAAAACACGGCCCAGCGCGTAGGTTGATGCCGCGCCGGCAACGGCAGTCGCCCCGCTGCCCAAAAAAGTGCCCACACCCGGAATGAACTTAATCAGTCCTCCTGTTGCCACA
>JBIPOY010000482.1:0-2817 GCA_044378705.1 Saprospiraceae bacterium | reverse complement strand
CTATTATTACGAATTGGCCGTCAAAATTGCCAGTCGCCTGACGGAGGAAGGATATGGTGTCATTACGGGCGGTGGCCCCGGCATTATGGAGGCCGGTAACCGGGGGGCCTGGATGAAAAACGGTACGTCCGTGGGTCTCAACATTGATTTGCCGTTCGAACAGCACCACAATCCATTCATTGCGCCTGTTCACAACCTTAAACACCGCTACTTCTTTGTGCGAAAAGTAATGTTTGTGAAATATGCTCAGGGTTTTGTGGTGATGCCCGGCGGCTTTGGTACCCTCGATGAACTTTTTGAGGTGCTAACGTTGGTACAGACAAAAAAAATCAGCCCCGTGCCCATTGTACTGTTGGGCAAAGAATTCTGGGAAGGATTGCGCGCTTGGATTGTTGAAATTATGCTCGAGCGTCATAAAACTGTGAATGCGGAAGACTTGGATCTATTTCTCGTGACGGATGATCCCGAAGCAGCCGTGCAGCACATCAACCAATTCTATGCAGGTCGTGCTGAAGAACTTTCTCCCAATTTTGAACTTTGATGCGTTCTGCCATGGAAAAAGATAAGAAAAAAACGAAGTTTATATACCAACCGGAATTCCCCGGTGGCCCCAAAGAATTGACAAAATTTGTTTATGCCCAATTGCGATACCCAAAGGAGGCGTTTGATGCAAGTGTGGAGGGAACGGTTTACCTTGAATACGACATTGATCACCAAGGACTTGTGGTTGGTTGCAGGATATTGAAGGGGATCGGGTACGGTTGTGACGAGGAAGCCATCCGCGTAGCAAAATTGCTGAAATTTGATGTGGCACGCAACCGTGGCGTACACGTCTTGTTTCACCAAAAACTGCGCGTACAGTTCAAAAAACCCAAGGAAAAACCCGTAAAACAGCCCTTACAGACCACCATGGAAGTGTCTTACACTTTAACGCCTACAACGCCAACCAAGCCGGCGGAGCCGCAGCCTGAAAAAACAACTTACAGCTATACCGTTAACCTCTAAAGCGTTTGGCAAATCGGTGCGCCAATGGGCACAGGGAGCGCACAGAATACGTATGCGCGTGCGCCACCCTCTTCAAAGAATGGCGCGTGCGCATAAAAATTCGAGACCAAAACCCGTACTTAGGCTGCGAGGTCTTCCACGACCGTAGAGATATGACCCAATCGGCTTTTGTCTAAAGAATAAAAAATAAACTTGCCGTTTCTTTCTGTTTGTACAACGCCCACCTTGCGCAATATTGCCAAGTGCTGGCTGGCGACGCTCTGTTCCAATCGGAGCTTTACATAAATTTCGGTGACAGTCATGCGTTTGTTTTCGTCCAGCAAATCAATCATACGCTGACGTAATTTGTGGTTTATCGCACGCAATACAAGTGCCGCTTTGCGCAGTTCTTTGTAGTCCAATATAATATCTACGTTTCCTACTTTTGGAGCAACGGGCTCAACTTTCTTTTTTTTCATATAAATTGTTTTAATGGATGATTATTGTCAGTTTTCCACAACAATGTAATCGCCAAAAAGCATGCCAATTTATTGAAAAAAAATTATATTAAACTTTTTTTTATTTTATAACGTGTTTTATTTCACGAGGTAAATAGGGTAGAATTAATCTTAAATTGTAATAATGCTATTTTTATGGCCGATTATTGCATTATTAGGAGTTGTAATATTAGGTGGTTTCATGTAAAAGGGCTCGAAGTATGCAATATCTTGAAAATCAATATTTTGAAAAAGTTGTTCTGCCATCATTGCCAAGTGTATCGCCGAACACCGAATGGGGCTAAACAAAACCGCTTTCTCTGTAGAAAGACCGCTTAAAACTTTTTCGACGCCGTTCCCTGAGAGAATGGCACGAATTGGCTTGTTGTCGGGTACTCCCGGGAAAATAAAATTTTCAAACAAATTGTCTTCCAAAACAATTGGTCTGGCCGGTGCCAACAACTGGAGGTCAGCGCTGTACAAGGCGGTCCAAATTTCTTGTCTTCTGGCATCCAAAGCTGGCGCATACACCACTTGGTCGGTGTCTTGGTACGTTTGATGGTACCATTGCTGCGCGCCGCAAGCCAACGCCAGCAGGGTGTCCACGGCGATCAGGGGCTTTCCAAGGGCATAACAAATGCCTTTTGCAACAGAAGATCCAACACGCAAGGAGGTATAGGCTCCCGGGCCGCTGCTCAAGGCAATGGCATCGATCGATGCCAGTGTTAATCCTGCGGCGGCTGAACAAGCTTCTATTTGGAGGGTGAGCAGGGCAGCATGGCTGGGCGCTTGTAAATCTTCCACGTGGGCAACCACCCGTCCGTCCACGGCAATGGCCACCGAGCAGACTTCAGAGGCGGTTTCTATGAGTAGTATTCGCGACATAAGGAGGCAAAGATGCGTCAGTTTTATTAGTTTTTATAAAACTGTGCACCTAAGGGCATTCTTCTTTTAAAGCTTTTTGTAAAGTAGCCCCCTGCACCAGGCGCAGATAGGTTTCTCGGTTGTGAAGAGGAAACGCTTCCGCCGGTTTTTCTTGGAAAATGAAATCTGCCAGTACCAACCAATTTTGAAATTGTGCTGCGGTGAGTACCTTGCAAAGGCATTTTTCCCGGTTATTTTCTGGGTTGGCACGTTGTTCCACCGCCAGTGCCTGTTTGATATAATTGGATACGGTGCCATGTGTCGGTCTGAACAACTCCACGCGGTGTACTTGCGGGTCAAGGGGCAAATAGCGCACCTCAAAAGCGTCGCCGGGGCGAAGTGGAAAGCCGTTTCGGAGTACCACATACCCTGTATCTACAACAGGGAAAACACCTCTTATTTCGCTGCTATC
>JBIPOY010000133.1:0-8332 GCA_044378705.1 Saprospiraceae bacterium | reverse complement strand
ATTGAATGGGCAAAAATATTGGATAGTCAATATAATGACTTTAGATTTTATACACATAATCCGAATACCAAATTGTACATTCTTGTAAGTCAACTTAATAGATTAAAAACAGAATAAACCGAGAACAATGGATGTACGAAAATGCTTCCTAAGCGTCGCACCTTCGCACATCCAAACGTTAGCACAAACGAGAAATATTGCAAAATATTTCCCTCACTCCTCCTCAAAATCCAAACCCAACTGCTTTGCCGCTTCCTTCACCACCTTATATTCAGGACTATTATCGGTAATCGGTTTTCCGGCATTCGTTTTTCCTTTGATCCGTATTTCGATCTCTATATTGTTCTGTGCCAGTGGCATAATGAAACTGCTGAACAACTGCGTATAATGCTCCAAAGGAACTTTCCCGGAAACCTGAATAGAACGAAGGGCGCGCGGACCACCTTCTATGGTAGCAGGTTCTTTCGGGCCTGTTGGAACGGTAGTAGCGATTGGGTCATATTTCCCACCCGGTGATATGGGTGGCTCCACCGGCACTGGCGCAGGTTTCAAACTTTTGTCTACCAACCAATATATTTCATCCGCCACATTAAAAAATGGAACTGACTCGCCCAAGTAATACCGGGTAAAACTGGTTCCGTTTCCCGATGCTATGCAAAATTCCCCATTCTGACAATAGCGCAACAGACTATTGGATACCGCATCCTGGTGCGTGATCATGGGTTTGTCATCAAAGCGCAGAAAGGCTTCGTACACGTCTTTTACCCTGAGTGAATGCGTGGACGTAGGCAACAAGTTGTTGTTGCGCAAGGTGTTTAGCCCTACGGATTCCAACAACCACTCTTCCTCTTTGAGTGCCGCTATGATGTTGGTGCTGATTTGAGCATCCAGACTTTCCCTGAATTGCCGGAGTTGCAACACGCGAATGCCGTTTTTTACTGAATGCTTCAAGACGATGGAATAGGCCGCCACCAACGCCGTCTCAGCTTGTTTGGCAGCATCGTCAATTCGTTTTTTGATCTCTTGCTTTTGCTCGGGTTCTAATTGCGAACTGTATTCCAGACTGATTTTCTGGCAAGCCAGATACTCCCGCGTCAAAGATTCCAATCGGTTATAGCCCATTTCTGAACAGACCAGAAATAACATGGTGTTGCGATAAATACGCTCGCTGTTCCCTTTTTTTGTCGCCAGACGCTCGATAACAGGCCTTGTTTCGCCATTTACTTTTTCAGCATTGGCTTGATAACGCGGATGCAGAACAACCAGCGTCGGCTTTTGCTGCTCGGGGATGTCTTCCGATGGATTAACCAAGACATTAAACTGACCAACATTGCGGGCACGCTCCTGCAAGCGCTTCAGGATATCCGCCTCGATGTCCACGGGCTTGATGTCTGCCTTGGCCTGATTGATGAGGATGTTGATGTTGGGTTTGGTGTGAAACCAATAACGCTTGCCCTGGCCGCCTGTTTGGGCATAATACAGGTAATAGGCTTCCGCCTCTAATTTGTCCAAGGCACCATTCACACTGTTGTGGTTGAAACCATCTGGCTCCAAAAGTTGGAGCTTCAATTCCGACACCGAAATACCTTTGTTCGCACCATCGCTACCAAATGAATTCATCAGGATAACTGCTGCAATGGATTGCGTTAAACCATGCTGTTTGTATTCCGGATTATTGCCATCTATTTTGAACGCATTGGAAGAAGATCCCGCCACATCTGCCGTGATGACGGCATCGTATCCGTTTCCGTAGAGGCGTTTCAACTGGCCGGAAAGCGCATCCAGATTGGCAAAGTTGACCTCACCACTGTGTATGAGCAGGTTCGACCCTGGGAGCGATTGTTGTCGTTTCCACAGATCGCTGACGATGGCCGCCAGCAATCGCAACGCCCCTCTGGTGCGCTGAAAATCGTGGTGACTGGCCCAGCGTACCCGGAACACGTCAATCAATTCTGGGTGGAATGGATAAGCCTTGACTATCTTCTGTTTGTATTCCGCTTTGGTAACGTTGCCAGGCAGTTCGGTCTTGTGGTTCTGATACCATTCCATGTACCTAGTCGCGCAGGCTTCTATGACCCCAGCATCGCCTACACCTTCAAAGAGGCGACAACGGATCACCTCGTAGATCTCTTCATCAGCTACCGGCTGGGTATCTGCGCCGACTCGACTGACCCGCTTTTGGAGTTGATTGAGCACGGATTGCGCTTCAGGGGTGTTGCCAACTTCTTGCACACTCGCAGGTAAGGTGATGACCACTACACATTGATTCACCTCACTCACGGCTTGCGTTAGTTCCTGCATGAAACTAATGGTCTGGTCCGCTAAGCTGCTGTTTCCTGCCTTGCGGGCAGAGGCTTTGACACAATAATCCGCCAATTCATCCAGCAGAATAAGCGCTGGCTGGCAGCTTTCCAGCACTTTACGAAAAATACCACCTGGCGCGATCAAGCCTTCATCGTTTTTACGCACAATGTCGTAGGCAGCTACACCGCCCAATTGATACGCAAGTTCGCCCCAAAGTGTTTGGATATGGATGCCATCGGGGGTGGTGCGTCCGTTGGCAGGATCGTTGGTGGTATTGGTGAATACGGCTATGTTGGCTGTATCAAATTCCGGTGCACCTGTATACGCGATCAGGCTTTTCGCGGACTCCGACTGCATGGCTTGACGACCCCATTTGGCCAGGTGGAACAGCGAGATCAGCGTGTGCGTTTTGCCGCCGCCAAAGCCGGTTTGCAGCGAAATGACGCGATTTTCCGCGTCTTCCTTGCCATTTAATCCTTTTATGACAGTTTTGGCTACGGTTTTAAGGCCTGCTGTGAAGAAAGTCTTGGAGAAAAAAGTAGCCGCGTCTTTATAGATCTCCCGGCCATTGCCCAAAGCTACTTCGGCGAGGTTGGCGGCAAAGACCGACTCATCCAGTAGCCCTTGGCGGATATCAAAGTGGGGCTGTACTACCCGAAACCAAGGCGGTACGGTGCCACTGACCGGAGTGGTCACCACAGCCTTGGGGACTGCGGGTTTGTTTTCATGCAAATTCGAAAGCTCGGTTTCCAGTTCGTCCATGCCCAGGGTCCGCGCAATCTTTTTCATTTGGATCATCGCATCGGCCACTTCATCGGGTGTTACTGGCTTGAAGTGGGCCACTTTGTTCCGTACATCCAAGATGGTCTTGAACTGGGTCGGCAAACTGTTGGAGGCAGGGCCAAAATCCTTGCGCAGCAGGTCTTTGTATTTCAGCGAAAACCCCATTAAATGTTGATAATCAATCAAGGAGACAGGCGAGGAGCCTGCACGCAAGCCCTCATTCCAGAATCCTTTCTGGTCTGGAGAGATGGCTTCTACAAGCCATTCCGACCACTTATCCCCGGCTTCCTTCATCAGAACGCTCACGATATAGGGCCGCATGGCCTCGATAAACAGGGAAAAGGCTTTGTAGAGGTTGTCGTGTTGTTGGCTATTCGTGCTCATAATTTTGAGGTGTTTTAGGTGTAGGTATCGACGGCTTTAGCCGTTGAATGATCGCAACTGGTTTGGTGGCACGCGGTCAGCACAATTACTCAAAAAGACTAGGCTGCACACCGGGCAAAGCAACAGCGTTCTTACTTTCCCGGATCAAACTTTCTTTGTTCGTTAGCAGGCCCAAAGCTTGTTTCTGATCCTCGCTGCCAGCAGGCAATACCTCGCAAAGCGCCGAAAGTACCCGCCAAAATGAACTGCCGGATTCTCCAGCCATCCGAGCGATGTATTGCAACAAGACAGCCCGATCGGTACCGCCATAAAGCGACAGCGCGCGATGTACCCGGTCAATGAGCGGACTATCCGCCGATTCTCCGAGCTTCGGGAAAGCTGCCAGCCGCTCCGCGTAATTGCCCAGCGTTTGTTTGTTGCCGTTTTTGAGCAGCAGGTGCGCATTGAAAAGCTCCTGCACATTCACACTCAGGCCCACGCGACTGAACTTGGCCGCATCGTCAAAGTCGCTTTCCAGAAAACCATAGAGTTGAAGCCAGCCGATGTAAAACTTGGTATAATCATCCCCGTCAAATCCTTTGAGCAAGGCATTGAAAGCGGCCTCGCGGCTCAGTTCAAGCAATTCTGCTACTGTGACCTCGCTGCCATCTGCTTTTTCCACTTTTTTGTAGCGACCAAACTCGCTGACCGCTTGACCAAAGCAGGCCGTGAGCAAGTCCGCACCCCGAAAGCCGAGGGCGTAGAGCAGTTCTACTTCTTCGGCTACCCGGACTTCGATGGCTTTTTTCACTTCTTTGTAGTCGCCGTAACCTTGGCGCTGGGCGGGGCGGGCGGCTACGGTGACGGAGGATTCCAGAGCAGCACCAGCCAATCCAATACTGCGGTTTGCCATTTCGGTATCCATGGGCCAACTGCCCGTGATATTCATCCGGGCATCCAGAATAGAATTGCAAAGCGTGGTCCATGCTTCGGTGCTTTGGTGGGCAAACATGATGCTGACGATGTCGGAGGTCTGATGTTCAATGGCATCAAATATCTCGGTCAGTTTGTGCTCAAAATGCGCTTTGGCCTTGTCTGCTTTGCCATCGTGGTGGTGTTTGAGGGCCGTACACTCATCCGTTTTAGGCGTTTGTGGTGTTGCAAAATTGAGCGGATAAACATCGCCCAAGGTTCTTTTCAGCCAGACGTAGAAAAAGTCGGAGAGATCAGCGTAGGCGATGGCATCGTAATAGGGCGGGTCAGTGACTACGGCTGTAATGGACTTGTCAGCGAATTGGGACTTGTCGCCGCTGGAAGCGTTGTTCAGGTTAGCAGCAAAAGCATAATCGGATTCCGATTCGATATAGCGGGTAACCCATTCTAATTGATTCAGCACACTTCCCATTGAATTCCCAAACAAATGAGCCTCTGGATAATCAAAAATCATTGGTATTGCTTGTTTGGAAAAAGGGCTTTGAATTCCCTCTCTTGAAATATCCCAACGTCCAAATGAAGTACTAATCGATGCTGACCTATCCACTAAAATCCCCAAATAGGTTACTACTGCAATGCTATACTCGCTTTCCTGTAACCCTAGTTTAATTTTCAGAGCTTGCAATTTTGCAACAAGCATATTTAACGCAATCAATTGACGATTGGTAAACATTTGGCCCCATTCAGTATAGCCCCATGCGACAATAAATCCGCCAGTAAGCCTTGTTGCATTGGGAAGTTTTTCTTTCGGTGAATCTGTTTCGGGCAAATGATTGGGTACTTTCAATTCATCATTAGTTGGTGGTCGGTAAAATTTGCCACCGCTTTCTCCTTCATAAATGACTGCTAACATTCTTGCCCCAAGCTGATTGGCGGCCACCTGTTCGCGAATTGCCTCTGCATCGGTCACGCCTCCACAAATAGGGCATTTCAGGGCAGATTTGTCCATCCAACCTTTTTCTTCGCATTTTCCCTTTTTGATCTCAAAATCAATCTGCGTTCCATTAATAATCGGTTGAAGATAAACCTGTTTCGTACTCGTATTCGCCAGATAAAATCCTTTCAAAAGCGGCACTTCCGCCCTGCAAGAAGGATTAGAGCAAGTGCCCACCCGTGCCCAGTAGTAGGCTATGGGCTTATTGCCTTTTTCATCGGCTGGATACAGATGCCCTATCTCGGCTTCGGCAGCAGCGAGTAGTTTTTTGGCATAAAATGCCACATCGAAGGAGAGCCGGTTGGCAATCTGTACTTGCTGGCCGAATACCTGTCCGGCATGGCGCTGCGCGTCCAGGGCTTCTGAGCCGTAGCGCTGCAGAAAAGCCTCCACGCTGTAGGTGATCGGCTTGCCAAATTTTTGCGGGAATTCGAGGCTGCCTTTTTGGATGATGTGGGCTACTGGGTTGATGTCATTGCCAAAAGCCCGGCAGCCAAGTCGGGCGGCTTCGAGCGGGATGGCGCCCCCGCCTGCAAAGGGGTCGAATACGCGGGGCATCTTATCGAGGAAGGCTTCGATGGCTTGGTGTAGGGCGTCTTCTTTTGCTGGTACTTCTGGGGAGGGAAGGTGGCGGTCGGGGATGGTGTAGAGGGCGGCTTCGGCGGTTTTGATGGCGGCGTAATGGGTATCGAAATCGGCAAGGAGTGAAGCTGTCGGCTGCCCATTGCTACTATTATGGGCTACCCAGATGAGTTTTCGGGCTTTATTGAGGGTTATTTCGTTGTTTTTATTGTCCCACTTGATGAGGCTGTTGGCATCGAGGAGGTCTTTGGCCGGGGTAATTTTTCCGGCTTTTATGTTGCGGCAATAGTGTTGAGAGAATTTGCCGATGAACATTTGGAGGCGGTTTCGGAGGTTGTCCTCCATGGGATCTATGGGCAGGGTCCAGGGAATATCGTCGTAGGGTCGGTAGGGGTCTTGTTTGGTATTTTCGTCGCGGCCCAGCAGCGCCGCCACTGCTTCCCGGAACGCGGGCGGGCAAAGTGGATCGAGCGGATCGGGCACCAGGCTTGCAAACACCACCGCACGGCATACGGGCAGTGGTCGCCGTGCCCACCACAAGTGCAGGGTGCTGATATGCCCGTGCCGGATGGACTTGTCGCGCACGCTTTCGGCGGAGATTTCCTTGATGGGGAGGGCTACTTCTATTAGTTTTTTTGCGGTGGGCATTTAGGAAGTATGATGTATGATGTGTGATGTATTGATTTTCATGAAATTAGCCGAAAATGGGATTACCAGCTGAGGGCTTCGGGGGCTTGGAGGAACAGTTGTTGGAATCGGTATGGAAGACTTTGTTGCTGGCGAATCATTTCCCGCCAAACGGTGAAATGCTCGCCTGTCAGTATACTGTTTTTGATCGCATCAATAATCCGTTTTTGTTCACTGACAAAACTCGCCAAATGGTTCACTGCGGGGTCTCCGGTCACAGCATCTTCCAGTTCCTGATGCGTTGTAGCATTTTTTACAGCAACATATTCTCGCAGAAGGCGCTTATAATTCCCGAAAGCTTCTGTTCGGTATTTGACGAGATTAGGCCGGTTGTTCAATTCCAGGATTTCCAGGGTTCGTTCCACTTTTACAAAGCCACGTGTGCCAGGTGCATGAGGCGGACGAGCATAAAAAAGAAAGTCCTTGAAGCTTAATTGCATCCAGTCCATAGGATCTTCCTGCCTGGGTTGAATAAAGGCAAAATCGGGGGTGGTAGGTTTAGTACCTCGATTCACCCAAATGGTATTGGCCGAGTTAGCGGGGTCAAAGATGTACATAGCATCCAATTTATGGGTGGTATTACATTTCTTACACGCGAGTAAGTAGTTGGTCCATTTGAAAGCTTGCTCTGGGAAAAGGCTTTTGGGGAGAATGTGTTCTATGTCGGAGGCTTCGCTTTGTTCGCAATAGTTACAGATTTCAACACCGATGCACATAGAAATCAGCGTGGTTTTAATCTCCGTAAAAGCGCGGTTTCCCGCCTGCGATCCAGTTTTAGAATCCCACAAACTGCCTGCACGTTCGGCTTTGACGTCAAACGGGGCCTTATTATCAATATCTGCCTGTCGGGCATTGAGGTGATTTTGCGTTTTGACCGACAAGATTTTAGGCGTCAAGTGCAACATCCGTGTGGAAGATTGTTTTGAGGTGTTTCAATTGTTTTTTCTCATCGGCACTCATTTTCTGACCGTAGTTTTCCTTGTAGACCAAACTGCGGTATTCGTCCTGTTTTTCGCGTCCTTCTTCACCACGGGTGATTTTCGCACCAAAAACATCCGTTTCGTAAGCATCCAGCACATCACCATAGATTAATTTGTCTTTGTCTTCTCCGGTTACCTCTCCAGAGATACGGTCGTTTCCAGGTGCAGCAAGCCGCCAAATACTGCCTTTTTCACAGGCCCGGCAGATGAGTGGGCTGTGGGTAGTCACAATGAATTGTAGATTGGGGAAGTAATGGGTAAACCATTGACCGATTCGGGTCTGCCAGGTGGGGTGGAGGTGTGCGTCAATTTCGTCGATGAGGACTACGCCTGGAAGGTTAAAATGTGGAATATCCTCATTAACAGACTGGAAAACAGTTGCAGAACCATTGACACGGATCAATTGTCTGATCAGTTCAAAAGTCATACTCAGGATAGAGCGGTATCCGTCACTCAGTTGTGTAATCTTAATGGTATTCCCGTTGCCATCCATGAATTCAGGTTCTCCTTCAATATTTATCCCTAAAAAAGAGGTATTGTGCGGCAGCAAGCCACTTTCGTTGATGAATCGCTTTAACCCATGAAATACGAGATCTGCCTCCGAGTGGTATGGTCCATTGGGCTCGCTGAACAAACTGGGCATAGTGCCGGACTCTTTTTCCTTCAATCTGCGCCTGTCAAGATCTTTGAGCCACTCCAATGCTTC
>JBIPOY010000481.1:0-2830 GCA_044378705.1 Saprospiraceae bacterium | reverse complement strand
TAACACGGGGATTCGTGTGTCACGCAGGTATTGATCAAACACTTTTTGAAGATTCACTCCTGATTTTTTACTGATATACGCTTCTACCATCGAGCCATCAACGGTTTGGTGGTAAAAATCGAAATTTAGTCCGCGCAGGATCTCACGCCACAGCACGTCATTGTTGATCACCTGTCGGATGCTGTGTAGCATATTACCACCTTTGTTGTACATATCCCCGGATCCCTCGTTGTTCACGCCGTATTTACCGACAATGGGCCGGTCATTTTTAATAGACTTTCTCAATCCTCGGACGTATTCAGCACCCGCTTTTTTACCGTAAAAATATTCCGTGTAAAGGCACTCACTGTAGTTGGTAAAGCTCTCGTGGACCCACATATCGGCGATATCGCGGTAGGTAATGTTGTTGGCAAACCACTCATGGCCGGATTCGTGGACAATGATAAAGTCCCATTTTTTTCCCCAACCTGATCCGGACAAATCCAACCCCAGGTATCCATTTTTGAATTTATTACCGTAGGTAACGGAGCTTTGGTGCTCCATACCCAGGTAGGGAACTTGCACCAATTTGTAGCCATCTTCGTAAAAAGGATAGGGGCCAAACCAGTATTCAAAAGCGCGCAACATTCCTTTTACCTGTTGAAATTGACTTTTTGCTTGTTCTACATCCTCAGGCAGCACGTAGTAATTCAGGTCTAGCACCCCTTTTTCTCCATTCAAAGTGTCACTCCAATGTTCATAGTTTGCGATGTTCACATTTACGCCATAGTTGTTCAGCGGGTTTTGAACAAACCATTCATAGGTGTGGGTATCATCTTCGTTTTCCGTGACACGTCGGAGGCGACCATTGGAGACATCGATCAAGCCCTTCGGGACCGTAACGGTAATGGCTTGAGAATCAGGTTCGTCGTAGGCGTGATCTTTACAAGGCCACCAAACACTGGCCCCCAAACCCTGGCAGGAAGTTGCGACAAAGGGTTTCCCATTGTCGTGAGACGACCAGCTAAAGCCGCCATCCCAGGGCGCATTTCTGGCTACTTGCGGTTTGCCGGAGTACCACACGGTCAGCGATTGCCGAGTGCCCACGGTTTGAGCTGCTTTCAGGCGAATCAAATACGCATTTTGCCCTTTTTTTGAAAAAGAAAGGGGTTGCCCACCCTGTTCTACCCGCTCCAGTTGAAGCGGCTTTTGCAGGTCTATTTGGAGCAACTGATTGGATTTAAGAACAGTGTAGTGAATTTCATTGCTACCTGTGATACTTTTATCCAGTGGATTGACTTGGATTTTCAAGTTGTAAAAAGTGAGGTCCCACCAAGCCCGCTCTTCGGTGATACTGCCACGAAGTGTGTCGTCGAGGGTAAAAACAGGCTCCTGGGCCTCTGTGATGGCCGGCAGGAGGAGTAAAAAGGCAATAAAGGCGGTAATACAGTGCTTGATACTCATAAATATTAATGATCGTTTAAAAAAAGATCAACTAGGATAGATTTAAAAGACAAAGTAACGATCTTCGCGATGCAAAATTGATTATGTACCGATATTTGAACGCGTCAACAGTTAATTTAACAACCCTGCGCTGCTGCGGTCAAAAAAATCTGCTAATTATGGCGAAAAATGGGCCTTTTTGGACCAGACAGCGTGCCACCTAACCAGTTACGTATCAAAAAACAATAAAATTGAATGGAATACACTGCTAATCCACTCCGCTATGACGAAATGACGTATCGCCGTTGCGGGCGCAGCGGACTTCAGCTTCCGGCTATTTCCCTGGGTTTGTGGCACAATTTCGGGGGTGTAGATACGCTCGAAAACGCTCGTTCTATGCTTCGCCTGGCATTTGACCGGGGCATAACACATTTTGATCTCGCGAACAACTATGGACCTCCCCCCGGGTCGGCAGAGGCACAGTTTGGCCAATTACTGAAACAAGATTTTGCCCGACACCGCGACGAATTGATTGTCTCCACCAAAGCAGGATACCTGATGTGGCCCGGCCCTTACGGTGAATGGGGCTCTAAAAAGTACCTCGTTTCAAGTTTGGACCAAAGTCTGCGGCGGATGGGCCTAGACTATGTGGACATCTTTTACAGCCATCGGCCAGACCCTGACACACCCTTGGAGGAAACCATGGGTGCATTGGATTTGTTGTACCGGCAAGGGAAAACATTGTATGTTGGTATTTCCAATTATTCTGCTTCTCAAACAGCACAGGCTGTAGAAATACTAAAACGTTTGGGTACACCCTGTCTGATTCACCAGCCTAAATATTCGATGTTTGAGCGCTGGGCAGAAAACGGGCTCTTGGATGTACTGGAGCAAGAAGGCGTCGGGTGCATTCCCTTTTCACCTTTGGCGCAGGGGTTGTTGACAGACAAATACTTGAAGGGCATTCCAAGGGACTCCCGGGCAGCGGTGCCACACGGTTTTCTTCAGGAATCGGCCATAACAGCGGAAACAGTTCAAAAAATAACTTCGCTCCATGTCATTGCAGGCCAGCGCGGGCAAACATTGGCACAAATGGCCATTTCTTGGCTACTCAAAGACCCCCGGGTAACTTCTGTACTGATTGGCGCGAGCCGTCCGGCACAAATAATTGATTGTTTGGGAAGCCTGAACAATACGACCTTTGGACCGGAGGAACTCGCCGCCATTGAGACCGTCCTAGGGAAGTAAGAACCGGGTAAACCGGGTCGGGCAGAAAAAGTGAACGTTTTTGTGCCCGACCCGGTTCATGCAGTTTTTACATACAAGGGAGATTTATCACCGAAGATTGATTATTCGCTGGTAAACCTGAATTGTATTTTCGGGAAATTTTCTTGCGCTGTTTGCAGCA
>JBIPOY010000480.1:0-2852 GCA_044378705.1 Saprospiraceae bacterium | reverse complement strand
CACACCAAATGGGAACATGTCGGATGGGTGGTAACAACAACAGCCCCGTCAAACCCAATGGAGAAACCCGCGAAGTCAGAAACCTCTATGTGGCAGACGGAAGCCTTTTCCCCACAGCCAGTGGCGTAAACCCTATGTTGAGCATTCAGGCACTGGCATTTCATGTTTCAACAATGATGGTCTAACCTCTTGCCCGCTGAAAGCCTCCAAAATAGTATTGAAGCCCCAGTGACAACGAAAACTGGTTGGTACGGGTCTCGGTCTTGGTACTGACCCCGGCAATACTCGTATCAAAACTACTCCGCGCATAGTTGTACTTAAATATGGTCTCCAGCGCAAACCCACCTCTGGAATAAACCGTCAGACCAGGACCGGTGCCCACGGCAAGTACGTTGGTCTGAATCCGCTGTTTGATATCGTTGACGCTCTGCTCATCTCTGGAGTTGCCAAACCCTACGTTGCCCACCAGAAAAAAAGCGACATTGTCGCCAAGCTGAAGATAATAGCGCGCAAACGGCCCAAAAAGTAAGTCGCTGTCGTCGGTTTTGTCGCTGTTGGGCTCTGTAACCGTATTTAAGGTAAAGTCGGCCCCCAGCCCAGCCGCAAGATTATCAATGAGAAAGTAACCAATCACGGGCGCGATGTTAAATTGTTGGGCCGTCAAGCCTTCACTTTCTAGTTTTCCCACAGTCACTTTGGAGTTGGCCGTCGAAAAACCAATCGTAGAGCCCACCATGAAATTACCCTTGTCCATGAGTTGGGCAGTCAGATTCCATTGAATCAGTAAAATAAACAGCGAAAACAGTGTAATTTTTTTCATAATCGTTTTGTTTTTTTTACAAAAGTGGGTCCCTAACGAAACCTGCCGCCATGATCAATGTCAAATCTTATGTTGACCTTGGTCAACAAGCCAACCATTCGTAGCGCCCATATTTGTAAAACAATAGCAGTTACAAAAAACAAAGGATATGGTCTCAAGTGCTTTAAACAAACAAGCAGTCTTTATTCCGGTGGGCAATCATTTGTTACCCGCAGATTTGGTCCTTCCCAAGGAGGTGAGGGGGATGGTGATCTTCTCGCATGGTGCAGGCAGTGGGAAAGAAAGCCCTCGAAACCTACAAGTGGCACGGTATCTTCAACAGCGGGGTTTTGGTACATTGTTGTTTGACTTACTTACGCCGAAAGAACAATTGGAATACAGCAATCAAATTAACATGGAGTTGCAGACGCATCGCTTGGTAGAGGCCGCGAAGTGGCTCAAACGCCAAGTGGGGGTTGGGGATGTTCATTTCGGCTACTTTGGGGCAAGTACCGGCGCCGGTCCTGCTCTTGCAGCTACCCTGGGAAACCCCTTGGTGACTGCGGTGGTGTCTCGGGGCGGTCGACCAGATTTGGTATTCAACCTACTACCCCAGGTAAAGACACCTACGCTTTTTATTGTCGGCGGCCATGACCACGAACTATTGGAGATCAATGAATCTGCATTTGCGATGGTAAGCGGCGTTAAAAAACTGGAAATAATACCTGGTGCTACCCACTTATTCGAGGAGGAAGGCAAAATGGAGCAAGTAGCAATCTTGGCGCATGATTGGTTCGAATTGTATTTACGTTGAATGTAAAAATAGAGTGTTATGGATTCACTTACACACATAGCGGTGGGTGCATGTATGGGCGAAGCATTTGCCGGCAAAACAGTGGGTAAAAAAGCGATGTTGTGGGGCGCGCTGGCGCAGAGTGTACCGGACATTGATTTTATTGCGTCTTTTTGGATGGATACTCCCAGTAGCCTTCTGGCGCACAGAGGTTTTACACACTCCTTGTTGTTTGCTTTACTTATCACGCCGTTTATGGCATTGCTGGCAGAGCGTTGGCATCGTCCGCACAATATTTCATTTTCTCGATGGGCGCTTTTTTTTGGTTCGGTTATTTTCGCCCATTTGTTTTTAGATGCATTCAACAACTATGGTGTGGGTTGGTTTGAGCCCTTTGGTCAGCAGAGAATCTCGTTCAACGCCATCTATGTAGCCGACCCTTTTTTCTCCATTGGCCCCGGGTTGGCCTGTGTAATCTTGGTTTTTTTAAGAAAAAAAGACCTTAAACGGCGTTTTTGGTGGCAATTTGGTCTGGTGACAGCGGCGTTGTACTTGTTTTATTGTACTGCCAACAAGATCAAGACAGACACGGATGTTCGAGCGCTGCTGGCAAAACAAAAGATTGCCTACACGCGATATTTTTCAACACCGGCACCGCTTCAAAACTGGCTTTGGTATGTGGTGGCGGGTGACGACCACGGTTACCGGGTCGGTTTCAGGTCGGTGTTTGACCGGGGTGACAGTATTCGGTTTGAGTACTTCCCCCGCAACGATTCTTTGCTTACTCCCGTGCATGACCACGAAAGTGTGCAACGTTTAATACGGTTTTCCCAACAATTTTATACCGTGGAGCAGTGGTCTGATACATTGGTGCTCAATGACTTGCGCTTCGGACAAATCATTGGTTGGCAAAATCCGCGCGAAAAGTTTGTATTCCATTTTTTTCTGGAACATCCGGACGACAACCGGCTGGTGGTACAACGGGGGCGATTTGCCAAATGGGATTGGGGCGTTGCAAAGGGCTTGATGCGAAGGATATATGGAGACTAAGTGGGTGTTCGGGTAAATATTAACGACTAAATGGTCGGCAGATTCAACGAAACTTTATCCCAAAAAGCATCGTTCATCAGGCGCGCACTGCCGATCAGCGCGGCATTTTCCAGGAGCATTGAGGCTACAATGGGCACATACACACCGGATTTGTGCAGGGTCTCTTCATAAGCGCCTTTAAAAAAAGGCAGTGCATGGGCAATATTTCCC
>JBIPOY010000132.1:0-8428 GCA_044378705.1 Saprospiraceae bacterium | reverse complement strand
AAAGGTCCATTTGCCACCAAGTGGTTTTTTATCTTTTTCCAACAATATATTTCTGCTAAGCCGCTGCTGCTTGTAAAAATCAGTTTGAAACATTCTTTTTTTTCCCGAAAAATAAGCAGTAAGATCCTCCGTAGAATTAAGAAATAAAGGAGAGTGATTTTTATGTATCTCCATTGTATGAAGCTTACAGGCTCTACCAATCCGTTGCTCAAGCCAATAATCAGTTGTATCTACATACTCTATGGCATTTACACCCTTTGTTTTTAAATAAGGAATTAATTTTCTTATATCTGATAACGCATTAAATGAATCAATATAAACTACCTTACTATTTTTTGATTGGAGATAGCTTTGATAAAATTTCATACTTGCTCTATGGAAAGCAATTTTCTGTTTATGAAAATTATATTGCTTGAAGTATAGACACTCTTCTATTAAATAAATGGTTTCACATTTTTCAGATAGTATATTCTGTTCGAATAACTGATGTGGGAAAATAATTCCTACTTTGCTCATTTTTTATGATAATATCCCAAAAGTGTGTCCGGAAAACGAAAAAGGTCTTCATCTTAGTGGTCGCTAAAAACTACTAAAAAAGAAGACCCGCTGCCATGAAGCAAGGCACAAATTACGGCACTTTTAACGGAAGTTACAAGCCAAGAAGAATGATGTTTTATTGTTATTGCTTGTTATTCAAAATTTACCTGCTCAACAAATTTCTTCCCCACACTGAAATCGATTAGTTTCTTGTGTTGTAATCTTCCAATTATTATTGCTGGGTGTGTATTGAACTGCTTTGCAAAATCCCGGATGACTTCTTCGCTGAAAGATGCAGCTGCTAATATCTCCGCTTCTTCATCTTCTGTCAATGTCCACTTGCAGGCAAATTCATTCGCTTCCTGCTCTTTCTCCATGTCTTTGTCTGTGTAGTCCAGATTCTCCAGGAAAATATCTTTTTTACCATGTAAGAGAATATGCCCTGCTTCGTGAAAGAAAGTGAACCAGAAACTATCGTTGCGGTTATATCGACCTGTTAACTGTATAAAAGGTGTATCGTTCAACCAACGGGTGGAACCGCTTATAGGGGCTTTATGGATGCAAGGGGTATGAACCACTTTTACACCTGCTTCCAAACAAATAACTTACAACTGATTAAAGAAACCTTCAGGGTGATTGGCCATGATTGATTTCAACTCGGGCAACGCTTCTTTAAACTTCTTTTCTGAATAGTCGTTTGCTTGTAACTTCCCTGCTTGTAATTCACCTTTGCGAAGCCATGCAGAAATTGCATAAGGTTCTTTGGTTTGAGCCAGTGAAATACGGAAAGCAACTTTGAGTTGCTGCTTGAAATAATAATCTTCCCAGGCTGTGTGGTTTGAGAAGCCAAAAAAAGCAAGCATTTCCATTGTTTTTTATTCCATGGTGGCCACTGGTGGCAACCATCCTTTCTTTATCATATCTGCTAAAGGAAATTGCTTTGCCCATGCCAATGCTTCCTGAATAACGGTTTGCCTTTTCACTCTTGCAATGTATTCATCGTAGCCTCTTTGGTGGTTCATCCAAAAGTTTGCAGGGATCTTGGTGACATTCTCAAACTGCACCGCCATATCGGGCGTAATGGAGCTTTTGCCGCCAACAACGGCTATAATGGTTTTTTTAGGCTTTCCGGTACGGAGTGCAAACTCTTTCGGCCCCATTTCCATTTCTTCCAGTTTCTCAGCCAAAGTTTCGCCCGGATGGGGAACTGATTGTGGGAAATATTGATTTTGCTTGGCCATGATTATTTGTCTTTATGAGTAACTGATTGGGTGGCACGCTGTCTGGCACAAAAAGACCCATTTTCCGCCATACTTCGCCCATTTTTTTGACCGTAGCGAGGCTACGGCCTACAAAAATCCGCTTCGTCTGGCAAAAAACAGCCACTTTTTTGTCTCAGACGCGACCACGCCAACCAGTTGCTATTTATTCATGTTATGTTGTTTTTTATATTTCCTTTTAAACTTCTCATCAGGATAAAAATACAACGGTAAATTAAAAGTAACCCTAACTTTTTTTCCGTTTTGTGTACCTGGTGTCCAATCGTTTAGCAGTCCAATTAATCTTATCGCCTCATTGTCGATGTCGTAGCGAATACCTTTAACTACTCGAATATCCACAATTTTTCCTACCGTGTCAACCGTAAATTTGGTCACTACTTTGCCACCAATTCGGTCATTATAAGCAAGGATTGGATAAACCATACTGTCGGCAATAATCTTATAAATTGCTTGTTCACCACCAGGATATTTCGGCATTGTTTCTGGCCGGTCTTTTGAAAATGACGCGCTGTTTACTTTTGTCGTGTCGGTTTGTCCAAAAACCAGTAGTCCAAAAGTCAGGAATATTAGTGTCGAAATAAAAAGTCTAGTATTCATTTAATATGTCGTTTTACGCTTAACACGCTGTCTGGCTCAAAAAGAGACGTTTTTCGCCATACTTCGCCCATTTTTTCCGCCCCGCGTGGTATCCCGAGCCTAACCCCCAATTCCTACCTCAGCCCCACAACCGATCCAAAGCCGCCGCGATCGGGTCTTTTGACCCCGCGCCACTCCAGTGAATAGCCAAGACCTACTAAAAGCTTAAGCCTTTCACCGCGAGGCTAAACCAGTTGTTTTATACGTATTGGAAGATGGCTCGATTTTCTATTATTTCAGTTGTAGCGCCTTTTAATCCAACATGGAACATGGCTACGGCCAATTCCGTAGATTTTATGCTTGCACCTTTGCCGAGATATTTGGTGATAGGATAGGTAAATCTAAAAAATTGATACCCTAGATTGGGTTCTTTTCTTTTTTCAACCGGATAAATGTATCCCGGTCGAAAAGCGTAAAATTTCAAATAGAGGGCTGAAATTTGATTTTCAGCCATGCCTTTGTACTTAGCAAAAGCGGTGTTGCTCTTTTCTGTTCGATCCGCACCCATTCCACTCAACAAACACAAAGTAGCTTTCGGGCTTTGCTGTTTCAAAACAGCAGCAAATTCAACAGCATAATTTACCGTGATCAGCTTGAATTTTTCATCCGAAACTTGCCCCGTATAAACTCCAAGACAGAAAAATGCAACATCTATGTCTTTGAACAAATCAACATGATTGGTGTAATCTTCAAAATTGTCAATTACAATTTCTGTTAGTTTCGCATGTGTTGTTCCCGAAGGATTGCGTACCAAACATCTTATGTCCGTAAACTCAAAAGAATTTATGCAATGTTGTACAATCAATTTGCCAATCATTCCTGTACTTCCTACTATTAATACTGTCATTTGACTGTTTTTTTTGTAATTGGTTAGCGTGGTCGCGTCTGAGACAAAAAAGTGACCATTTTTTTGCCAGACGAAGCAGATTTTTCCGATTTCGTCTGACCCCCTGCATGTTAATAACTTTCCGGAAGGTCTGACCCCCCTGAAAATGTGGATACATACGTAAAATACCACCACCTTGATCTTCAAAAATCGGATCAAGATCGCAAAACCAAAACGTATGGACCAGATCAAAGCGATACTTCGCAATTTTCACCAGAGCCAATCCATTAAGGCGTAACCATATCCCAGCAGGTTAAACTCGCACTGCATCAGATCATCGAAGACCAATATGAAAATGCTTTCTCCCTCTTCTGCTCTCAGTTACCCGTGTCCAAATGGTACAAATACTTCGCAGAACCAACCATCGCCGACGCTTTACTCGACAGAATCATTCCAAAAGCGCACCGAATCGAACTCAAAGGAAACAGTAAAAGAACTCAAATTATTCAACTATCTTAGCATCCGATTTGCGTAGTTAACCACATGGGGTCAGATGCTCCGGAATATACACCATGCATTTAAGCCAGATAGAAGGTCCCTGACGTTTGATTCGGTCGTAATCCCCCAAAACCAACAATGCAGGAAGTTTTTCTTGTAAAATTTGGATCACTGCTTCCCATTGACGCTACGGATCGGGCCAAAGGATAACCTCAGGACGAACCACGATCTGGCTGTTGTGTTGGGAGGCCTGTTGCAGGCTATCAAGAAGTTTGTTGTGGAGTGTTGCTTTCATGAGTCTGCTGAAATAGCCCCATTGCAGGTTTAAGTAAGAAAATAGGCTTTATACGCGCTTAAATATTTTGACCAGAAACGAAGTGGGCTGATCCTTGATAAACTCCGGGGCCGGGCTACCATTCTTTGCAAGGGCTGCAATGGCAGCTTTTACGCCTACATTAAAAGCATTGGTATATCCCAGATTCTTCACAGCCTCTGACAATGCCGGATTGCGGTAATCGTTTTCGTTCGGGAAATTCTCCGGCCTGGCTTTTCCATATAACCCTCCAGCGTTCGAGATTTCAATCCGGTTGGAAAACTCATAAAATTTAACCGGCGCATTGGATTGATAATCCTTGTGTATCACGGCATTGAATAGCAATTCTTTCACGGCGCGCAAAGGATAGCTGGAAATATAAACGCCACCTAATTCCGGGAGCACCATTTTGACAATATTGGCTTTGATAAATCCCTCCATCTGGCCCAGTTGTGTCGTGAGATCACCCTCAAAACGGTGCTCAAATTCAAAATCACTGGCTTCGTCCTCGCCTTTGAAACGCACATATTGTACATAAGCGCCTGGAACAAAATACCTTGGGTTAGTTCCAAAAACGAGAATGCCTGCATAAGTGGGACAATCCTCCTTCAAATCATAAAACTTCAGTGATGCCAGTTGCTGTTTCAAGTCACGGCCATTTTCGGCCAGTGTCTCGGCATCAATAGCAGAGGGCAAATATTGCAATTTGAAAAGATTTATACTGATGTCTTCCAATGAACTGCCTTTGCAGGGCAAGGCGTCGAAGGTGCGGGCAAAAGCGGAGCGTTTTTCACTCAGAATTCGCTCTTCAGCTTCGTTTGCTGTGCCTCTGCGCGGACCGACGCGTATGCACACCTTACCTTTGTAGCGCACAGGGGGTAAGAAATGGGGCTGTACTTCTACCACTGCCACCTCACCATCGGGGAATGTAAACTTTGCTACCGTAAGTGCCGGAGGTGGTACGATACGCCCGTCCGTGCGAAAACTGAGCAGTGTCTGCAACAACTGCTCCTCTACTTTTAAACCACTGCGAGACCCGTCGTCATTTACGCCCACAATCAGATACCCCGGTTGATTGTGGTTGGACAGATCATTGGCAAAAGCGCAGATCGCCTCCCCAAACTTGTCTTCTTTGGAAACTGAAATGGTTTTTTCCACCCGGTCTGACTCCAGATCAGCTACTAGCCTTAGTAATTCTGTTTGTGAAATCATGTTTTAATTATTATCCGGCTTCGATAGGAGACAAAAGTAAAACTATTTAAGGTAACAACGATTGTCCGTCTCTACCGCTTCAAAACCCTAACCTCCGCCCAAAGCGGGTAATGATCCGAGATCATAAAGGAGATATTGCGCTTGGTCAGACCCGGGGTGTTCAATACTATGTCACAGCCATCCCGCCCGCCCCATCGGGGCCGCCCGTCTCTAGCCCCCAGCGGCAGATCGGCAAGCATTGCTCGCTCCGTAGGAGCCGGCGGTTTATGTTTTTGGGAGGATAGGGCAGGGCGGAAATGGGATTGGGTTGTGGCCGTTTGTGTTTGCTTAAAGATTGATTATCTTGTCAGTTGGAATTACAAGCATCTCGCCAATGTCAATCGCGAAAAACGAATTTTATCTGCTAATTATCAACACAATTACTTTCACCCGTTGCGTATCATCACGCCAACCGAGTTAATTTATTAGGGAAATTGAAAAGGTTTCAATATCCCAAATTGAAGTTTGGGAATGGAAAGAAAAAGCCGCCGAATCGGTCATGAACTTGCCACCTGGTGAGCGAATTCGGATGATTCTCGACCGCACACGCTCATCAGCACAGGATAAAAATCGCCTTCGCGCGTACGCGGAACGCGCAGTTCCAACATTTTGCCCCGGCCGTAACTTAGGTGGCGATTTTCACCACAAATGTTGATGCGGAGAACTAAATTTTGATTAACCACAAATGTGTCTGCGGAGCACTGAACCGCCACTTTTGCCAAATCCGTGTTCCACTAATAGCACTAACTGACCACTTTAAGCTTATCAACCGATACCCAGCCGCCGCGGCAGGGATCGGTTTTGGGTCTAAGGGGGGAATTGAGGTTAGGCTGTGGAAACCACGCGGGGCGGAAAAGGGGAACTACGATGTAGGGATTTATGCGTAGGAATATTCCGAATATTCCCTTAATTCAGGAGGCAAAAAGCCGGCCACAATATCCGTTTTTAGCACACCCCGCGCTTCAAGCATTTCACCTACCTCCCATTCAGTCATATTTTGTTGTACCCATACCTTACCATCAATGATGTCGAAATGTAAGGGGCAGTCATGGACGTATCGGTCGCCTTCCCAGCCAAGGGTTACGATCTGGTAGCGGTGCTGTTCTTTGTCGGCGATCAGTTGATTTCCGCCCACGATATTGGCGTATTTGATCCGCACATACTCCTGAAGGATTTCCAGAATCGCTTTTTCATATTTTTTTATCTTATCCATCGAGTGATCAGTTTGTCGGTTTGATTGTAAAGTATCAGGTTAATCCCTTCTTCCTGAACGGTTTCCCTGATAACGGACTCTTCAAAGAATCGTTCAAAGATAGTTTCTGGTAATGCCAAAAATAGGATCCGATCTGGTTGTAGCCTTTTCAACACATTGCGATAAATGATATACTTGCCAACCGCCTCATAAAGTGCGGTTATAAACGACAAACTGCCAAAGGTCTTGATCTCAATAGCAATTCGTTCCGAACCTTTTTCTGCCGCGATGAGCCGTTCTGCACCAAGATCAATTTGAACCTGCATCTTGCCTATTTTAAAAGATAAGGGGTCATCGGTGACCGTCCAGCCCTCCTTGATCAAGGCTTCCTTTACATTTTGGTGAAATAGGTCTCTAGCCATTTGACAAAGCTAGTAGGTTTCGGTGAATTTTTGAACGATCTGTTTTACCTGTGGCAGCTTTTCCGAAATAATTGGCTGTATCATTGAACAAAAGTAAGGCTTCACAGGCGAATATACAACTGCCCCGACTGGCGGAATATCTGCAAGCTTTGAATAGGGAGAGACTTGCTAAATTGTAGGAGGCTCCCCCGTCCGGACGCAAATACCAAATTTCCACAAAGGTTTCAATTTTCATTGTTGCTGGCATGAGCTTTTCAGCCTTTCTTGGTTTTCCCAATCAATGCCAAAGGCTCTCAAACCAATCCCAAGCACCCTGCTTGGCGTTGTCGCCAAGGAGGGAGCTTAGGATTGGTTTGAGTGGCTAGGCTTGGGGAATAAAGTCCAGGCAGCATCCCAATGGGATTGAAGACCAAGCGAGCCGGAAAGTTCGGGCGGCAACCCGGAAGGTTTTTACTTTAGCATGGAATCCTGCTGGAGTGGTGCTGGGTCAAAAAAAGATCCGAACGCGGCGGGGAGATCGGTTTTTTCACTTAATAGCCTGGGGGAGGGTTTTAGGAAGACCACGCAAGGCCGAATCGGTTTGGTGCCGGACTTACGCCTTCCCGGCTCTTGGCTTGTATCTTTATTCCATGTCTTATCTGTTTTTCTACTTTTTCCGCCAACGTTACCACTGACGACGTGTCGACGTTTAGGAGGCATGATAGGTAGTGGATAGTTCGTGGCTATTATATTTCTTCAATTTCACCTACTGTTAATCCCGTTATTTCTGATATTGTATTTACATCCATTGCTTTTATCTTCATTTGACGGGCAATTTTAAGTTGTTCTTCTTTCCTTGCCTTTTCAAGCCTTAATCTATCTTCTGTTTCTCTCAATCCTGCATAGTCATAAGCGTCAATTTCTTCTTGTGACCACGTTTGAATGTTCGCCTCTTCAAATGCAGTTATCAATCCCAAGTCGTCAATCTCCGCTGGTATTACTTCGAGGTTCTCCGCTTCTTTGATGAAAAATACCCACTTCTCAACAAGGCTTTTCAAGTCCTTTTTTGCCACGTTGAATTTTGGCAGTTCTATGAAGTTGAACTCCATATCCTCCATAATTCTCTCTCCGGTCTCGACATCCAGAATTCGGTGTCGACAGATATATTTCGGGTTCTTTGAAATCCCAAAATCCAAAATCCCGATAAAAATTGTCGGGTTGAGCTTATCGTAAAACTCTCCCCGCTCAATCTGGCTGACATAACCTTGCGAAGTGTAGTACAACACTCGCTTGCTAAACCCCAGAGCGTCGGCCACCTGCATTTCAACGATAAACTCTCTGTCGTTTTGGTCTTTTGCCTTTACATCTATTATGGTTGCCTTTCCGTCTCGGAATTTCGACAATTGATTCGGGTTTAGGATGGTTACATCAGTGATTTGATGATTCTCCTCAAAGTCAAGGACGGCATTCAAGAAGGAAATCAGGACTTCCTTC
>JBIPOY010000131.1:0-8444 GCA_044378705.1 Saprospiraceae bacterium | reverse complement strand
GGTTAGCGTGGTCGCGTCTGAGACAAAAAAGTGGCCATTTTTTGCCAGACGAAGCAGATTTTTGCAGGCCGTAGCAGCGCTACGGTCAAAAAAATCTGCGAAGTATGGCGGAAAATGGGCCTTTTTCGGCCAGACAGCGTGCCACTAACCAGTTACTAATAAATGAACACAACTCGTTGTCAACGTGAAAACACAAAAGAAAGGGTGGGCTTCCTCGGGAGTAGCCCCTATAGGGTGGGCTAAACATGAGAAAATACCTCCAATTAATAACGCGTAGCTTGGGTTTCAGCGCCTTCTTTCTGATCGGTTGTTTTCAGGTTTCGCTCGCACAGCCCGATTCCATTCAGACCAGCTTGCTGCGGGTGGAGCATATTCACGTTACGGGCAATAAAAACACGCGCAAAGCAACCATACTCCGGGAACTGGCGTTCACTGTGGGTGATTCTATCCCGGAAGCAGACTTGCTAGCAACCCTAGAGCGCAACCGCCTCCGTTTGATGAACTTGGGGATTTTTTCTAAAGCCGAGATAGTAGGCGATACGGCATCCACAACACACTCAATCACCATTCATATTGCCGTGACAGAAGCTTGGTATGTATTGCCGGTGCCCCTGCTGTCACTCGCCGACCGTAATTTTAACGTTTGGTGGGATGAATTTAACCACTCTTTCAAGCGCGTCAACTACGGAATCGACTGGACCCAGCTCAATCCCACAGGTCGCGCCGATGCCTTAAAGGCAAAAGCGCAGTTCGGCTACACCAATCGCTATGAAGTTCAGTACCGATCGCCCAGTCTCAACCGCCGCCGTACCCTTGGTTTTGAAATGAGTATTGCTTACAGTAGGGCGCATGAAGTGGCCTATAATACCATCGGCAACAAACTCCAATTTTTAAAGATCCCGGAAACGTGGCTCATCGAACAGGCATACGTAGCCGCTACGTTTACGGCCCGACCAAAGTATTTTACAACCCATTCGTTGACGCTGGAATACCGCGACAACCATATTGCCGATACCATCCACCGCTACTTGAATCCTAATTTTTTCTTAGAAGGAGCGCAAAGACAACGACACAGCAGCATCATTTACGGGATAGTACTGGATTACCGAGACATAAAACCCTATCCTCTGAAAGGATGGAGGGCCATCGGGGAACTCCGGTGGAACGGCTTGCTTCCAAATGATAACCTGCACGTTGGACGGTTGTTTGGGCAACTAGATCAGTATGTAACCCTTGCCCCATGGCTCAGCTTGGAAATGGTACTAAAAGGGCGGGTTACCTACCCCCGTCGTCAGTTGCCTTGGAGCAACAACCAAGGCCTCGGCTATGGGGGTAACTTTGTTCGAGGATTCGAGTATTATGTTGTAGATGGGCTAGATTTTGCTGTTTTGCGCACATCGTGGCATTTTCGCCTCCTGTCAAAAGCATTTACGTTGGGAAAATTGATGCCGGTAAAAGCGTATCGCATCTTACCGCTCAGTATCTATCTCGCCTTCAATACCGACACCGGCTGGGCCAATGATCCCTATTATTACGCCAACAACCCGCTCGCCAACAGGGCTATGCTCGGTTACGGCCCTGGGCTGGATGTGGTGGCTTGGTACAACAAAACGATCCGCCTCGAGTGGAGTTGGAATGATCTTGGCGAACACGGTTTTTTTCTGCGCATCAACGCCGGTTTTTAAACGCCACACGCCTTCGAAAAGCCGGGTGGCGGTGTGGGCTCAATCACTTCAAGCAAGAAATAAAACAATACCGTTGTATTAAAAGAACACCGCGTTGGCCAAAAGCAACTTTCCCTGTTGCCAAAACGACCGAAAAATTGGGTTGTCCACAAAGAAAACCGCGCTCCCGCGCCCAATAGACTGGTACTGAACTACGGGTGTTTTTTGAATCTGTGGCTTAAGCCGGCTCCCAATGAACCCAAAACTCAGGAAATGGTTGTCTATCCAAACAGGTGCATCGGCATCTTTCGGTAATTCGTATAGGTCAGCATTCGTTTTAAGAGAGTAATATGGGTCAGACAAACCGAAGGCAATGGGGTGGGTGTTGTCAACGGTTGCCTGCACAATGGCGCCGGGAATGCCATCGCTGAGACCATCGCGTTGGCGAGCACTGAAGGGCTTGTGTACGGCTAGAGAATCTTTCTTAGGTGCTTCTTTCAGTTTAATACCAAAACCTTCTTTGTCTGCGAAAGCCTTCATCCCGCCCTCCACAGCGATTAGGCGCCCACCCTGCTTGACCCACTGCTCGACGCTTGCCAATTGTTTTTCTTCGAGGTTGTATTGTCCGTTCGGGAAAATAAGCGTCGTAAATTGATTCAGATCAGCTTTTGAAAGGCGGTCTACTTCAAGGGCGGTAAAAGGATATTGAAGCTCATGTTCGAATAAAAACCAAAGGCCACCGTAGTCATTTCTATCCACATCGTCGCCATATACGATGGCAATTTCGGGGGTAGGGATCAATTGAAAGTTTTCTGAACCCAAATCGCCACCTTTCGAAGCATAGCCGGAGAAAATAGGGAATAGGGTTGTGTTGGTGGCTGAAGCAGCTTTCTGTACCAGTTTGTCCAACTCATTTTGAACAACCCGGTTGTCGCCACGGTTGATCACGTAAGCGCCGGCAGAAAAATGCTGGTCGGCGATGTCAAATGGTTGGAGCGCTGTGCGCACCTTTATTCCGGCTTGCAATAGGGCACCCAAAAATGTACTTTCTGCAATGGAATGCCGGTGAATGCACCAGGCATAAGGCGACGCAGCCAATTTTATGGTCGGTGCTACGAATGGTTCCCAAGCCTTTTTAGGCTCAAGACGTTCTTTCAGCGCATAAGCCTCAAGGCCGTGGGCAAACGGTAGTGACCAGGCTGTAATGTCGTAGGTCATGGAGTCGGCGAGCAGGGGTTCAGGCTCAAACAGGGCCTGTACCATCACCGAGTGAGGCTGATAGGCACTGATAATCAAATCATTGGGATTGATGGAGACACTCGTTTCTTTTCCGCTGGAATAGTTGAATGCCTTCACACCACTCATACCCGCACCGACACGTCCGTATCGGATGTGGTGCCTGTCCAATAGCGTGCACAAGGTGTTGATTTTATTGGGGTCATTGATATCCCGAATGACAAACGCTTTGTATTGGCCTTGGGGCTGTGTACTTGTTTTTCGGTAGTATTCCTTGAAATTGTCTATCAGTGGGCGCGCACTTTTGCTGCTCACTTCTATGGTAGAGCGGCTGGTGGTGTAGTGGTGGATTATACGGTCGTTTAAGGTGAGCGTGTCACCATTGCGGAGTTCAATGGCTCGGCCACCCCGCGGGCCACCTCCCTGCTCGAACGTCATGCCAATGGCACCATTGAACATGGGGTAGGTGTCACCGTAGGAAGGGTAAAACAGGTCAAAAACCTCCTTGGTAAAGTACAGCCAGCCGTTGTTGTCAAAATGTCGGGCGTTGTTTTCGCCAATTTCTTCCTGAAACTCACGTTGCCAAGGTGTAATAAGTTCGTGCATGGGTTCCGCTGCCGGGGCGAAGTAGTAGGGTTCGTTCACGCCTTGTTCGTGCAAATCCGGGTGTACCTGGGGGAGCCATCGGTGATACACGGCCAGTCGTTGCTGGGTTTCCACTTGAGACGCCCAAGCCCAGTCTCGGTTGAGATCATAATAGTAGTGGTTGACACGACCTCCCGGCCACGGCTCGCGGTGTTCGCGGGCTTCCGGGTGCGTGTTCCGTTGGAGGTTGCTCACGCCTCTGTTCCAATGTGTATAGCGATCATACCCATCCGGATTGAGGGATGGATCAACGATCACAACCGTGTTGCGAAGCCATTCCCGCACTTTAGGATCTGTTTGAGTGGCCAAATCGTAGGCGAGCAACATACTAGATTCTGAGCCGGAGGCTTCATTGCCATGTACACTCATACTGATCCAAACAATCGCCACGGGGTTCGTTGCATCTGGAGTACCGTCGAGCATACCCGCCAAACGAAGGTTGTTCTCTCGAATCTGTTCGAGGCGTGCCATGTTCTCCGGACTGGAAAAGATAGCGATTTGCAGCGGCCGTTCTTCGTTGGTAAGCCCGTATTTTTCGAGCCGCATCGTGGCCGTTGAGAGACCAGCGATGTATTCAAAATAGCTGTTTAGCTGGCAATGCGCTGTAAATTTTTCTCCGATGGCGTGCGGTAAAAACTCGTTGGGTGTTTTTATGTTCTGGGATAAAACGGTGTACGAACAACAAAACAGGGATAAGAGTAAGTAAAATGTGCGGAAAAACATCATTCGGAAAGTGTGCGATTGAACGGTTATGTCAGATGGCAAACATCCGTAAAATAATTGAGAAAAAATAGTGCAAACTACCTATGTGGTCGTGTTTGAGAGAAAAAGATTCTCTGATCAACGCACGCGAAGATATTGGTCTTCACCCCGAAGCCAGTCTTCCCGAGAAGGGGCAAAAAAATCTATGAATACCGTATCTTTGAGCACCTCAACAGAGTGGGGGACATTCCCCGGGATCACCACAACTTCCCCTTCTTTCGCAACCACGGTTTTATCGTCAAAATTAAAGGAGAGCTCACCCGAATATACCCAACAATATTCTTCGTTTATGTGGTAGTGGCGTGCCACCGAAGTACCTGCTTTGGCTATAAATCGCGCCATGGTCGCTTTCTCACCATAAAAGGTTTGGCGTGACAATTTTTCGTGCAGCGCTTCTACTTTTATGCCATGCCAGTTAATCTTCTGTGCGCCCAAATTGCCTACTTTGTCCAGGATCACCTCCCCACCATAGATGCCTGAGCCAACGATAAACGTTTCTTCCTGATGCTGTACTTTCCGTACGTATGTTTGTTTAAGCGCAGGGACATTATCACCCGGTTTGTACCAATAGGACTCCAGCCACGCGCTTCCTTCTGTCAGAGCGAGGGCAATCTCATCCTGCACCACCGCAATCCCCTTCAGATCCTTTAGATCTAGGAGGTTCTTTCCTTCAAAACTGGGCTGGGCTGGGTTAACCAACTCCGTACCATCCGAACGTTGCACAAATACGTAGGTGTCCATGAATACAAAAGGGCCCTTTCTATCGCGCAATACAGGAAAACAAGCCTGACCTTGAGCGGCAATCAAGGCAGCAGCGCGGTTTACCACATCTTCAACAAAGGATTTGTCCATTTGCATATTGTATACACCACAGCCTACGATGTGCTGCTTTCCAGAAGGGTAAGACACCCGCTTGACAACACTAGATTTCCATGTTGGAAAGATACTGCCGGGTTCGGGATACATATAATGTACCCAACCCTCACCAAAGGGAGCCATTCCAATATCCAACATCATTTTGACGATAGGTCTACCCACAATATCCGTAAGTCCAATGTCCAATCGTCCCTCACTCTCGGGCTCCGCAGCATGAAAAACTCTGACACCCTCCATGGTAAAAACAAACAAATAGGTGTCGTCATTGTACCACTTTGATCCTTTTTTTCGGAAGGCAGGGTATGCCTTTTCTCCCTCCTCCTCCAAAATTTTTGCTGCTTGTCTCAGTAAATCGGTCAACTCCGAGGCGATCATCGTAGTTTTTGGTTTAGACTCCGTGGGGGCATCTGCCAAGTAAACCCCACAACCCACCAACACCGTCTGACCGTCTAATTTTGCGGCATGTACATAGGTTGATTTTCTAGTAGAAACGCTTTCTCCCGGTTTAGGCCACATATAATCCAACCACCCTTCGCCTTGTGTTTTTACCAATTGGATCATCTCCCGGTATAAGAATTTGCCATGGCTATCTTGAAGGTCCAACAGTTTACGACCCTCGATATTGGGAAAGGCAGGGTTAACCAATTCAACCCCGTTCATATCTGCCATAAAAATATAGGCATCTTTAAGGATATAGGGGCCTGCCGGGTCGTGAAATACCTGAAAAGCAGCCTGACCACTTTGCTCCACTTCCTGTACAGCATGTAGGACAGCGTCCACAACAAAAGCCCGCTCCATCCTGTCGTTGTAAAGGCCACTACCGACGACATACTTCTTCCCGGAGGGGGCCAAAACGCTTTTTACGTACGTACTCTTCCAACGGGGAAGCAATCCACGCGGTTCAAACCATTGGTAATGGTACCAGCCCTCCTGCTTTTTCGGTATGGCAGTCGCTGCGGCCAACAATCCGCGGACTATATATTTTCCATTGATGTCTTTCAGGTCGAGTTGGTTTTTGCCTTCCAATTGTGGATCGGGATGAACCAGCATATTGCCCTCTTCGTCCAAGACAAAAATATAGATGTCGCCATTTCTCCAGCGACTACCCAAGTGTCTAAAATCGTCCCAAGCAGCCTCTCCTTTCAGATGAATAAAACCGGCAGCCCGCTCAACAAACTGCACAAGTTCCTTGGTATCCTCGTATTCATACGGGTTGGATACCGATGGCATTGGGCCGTAATAATTACCGTTGTTGAGGCTATAAAAACTGCTTTTTTGTTGTATATTCATGACGTTGGGTATGTTGAAGGGTGAATGAACGGACCATTTCAAGGCGTATCAAGGCTTGGCATTTTCCGCTCCGTTTTTCTCGTAGAATCCTGCGCCAATAACATACTGCTCAGATCCGTGCTGTACCAGCCGAACGAATGTATGCTTTTTGGCTCCGGTGTTTTCTCCTGGCCGGTACCAGTAATAGTCTACCCAAGCGCTGCCATTTTTTACGGCGGCATTCAAATACTCCTTTGCAGCCAATTTCCCTTTTAAATCGCGTTCGTACATCAAGTTCTTACCTTCCAAACTGGGCTGGGCAGCATTCACCAATTCAACACCTTCTAAGTTGTCTAAAAAAACATACGTTTCAAAGAATACAAACGGACCTTTTTTGTCGCGCAATAAGTCAAAAGCTCCTTGACCCTGCTCTGCCACCAACGCAGCGGCATGATTCACCACATCCTCAATGAAAGCCTTGTCCATTTCCATATTATAGATTCCGCAGCCGACGATATATTGTTTCCCGGAAGGAAAGGTTACTCGTTTCACAAAACCGGATTTCCAAGTGGGAAATATATCCCCAGGCACAGGATACAAATAGTGTACCCATCCTTCACCACTTGGAGAAGCACCGGCTTCCAACATCATTTTGCCCAAGGGACGATCGCGTATGTCTTTTAAATCCACTACCGACTCACCTTCTATCTCCGGTTCTGCTGCATGCAAAACCCTGACACCCTCCATGGTCCACACAAAGAAGTAAGTATCGTCGTGAAACCATTTGGTTCCTTTCTTTCTAAACTCAGGGAACGCATTTTCCCCCTGCTGCTCCAATACCATTGCGGCATCCCTGACCAGCAACATCAATTCAGGTGCTGTCATTTTCTTGTGTTTGGCAACAGATTTAGGGGCATCCGACAGGTACACCCCACACCCCACCAGCACCCAACTATCGCCAAACTTGGCCTTGCCTACATAGGTAGATTTTAGAGTAGAAGCGCTCTCTCCCGGCTTGGGCCACAGGTAATCTACCCAACCAAAGCTATTTTTTTCTATCGCCTTGAACATCTCTCTGATCAGGTATTTCCCTTGGCTGTCTTTGAGATCCAAGATGTTTCGGCCCTCCAAATTTGGAAAAGCAGGATTGACCAAATCAACGCCATGCTGGTCAATGACAAAAATATAGGCATCCTTGGCGAAATACGGCCCTGCTGTGTCATGAAAAACAGGGAAAGCGGCACTGCCGTCTCTTTCAATCTTTCCAATGGCTTTTTTTACGATATCTACCACAAATATGCGTTCCATCCTGTCGTTGTAGGTGCCACAACCCACAACATAGTGCTTGCCTGAGGGCGCCATCACCCACTGTACATAACTACTTTTCCACCTTGGTAGAAGCCCACCGGGGACTGGCCATTGGTAGTGATACCACCCCTCTTCTTTGCCGGGAGTGGCGGTTGCAGCCTCCAATAGCCCGCGGACAATGGGCTTCCCGTTGATGTCTTGTAAGCCCATCTGATTGGTACCTTCCAATTCCCGATCAGGGTGTACCAACATATTACCGGCGGAATCCAAAACGAAAATATACGCCTCTCCCTGCCGCCAGATACTGCCGGTAAGTCTAAAATCACGAAAGGCCTCTTCACCCATCGATTTGATGAATGCCGCGGCCTCGCCAACCAAGGCAACTACCTGCCGAGAAGAGTCAGAAGTGAGCGATGGATGTAGGTTGCGGGCTTCTGTTTGTATTTTTTGTGCTGTAGCCATTGTGCTTATTGAAAAGGCGGTTAACAAGATTGCGGATATTTTTTTCATGGTCTATTTGTTGTTATCGAATAATTAAGGTAACCGCGGTAATGGCCGCTTCTAAAAAAAGTGCCCACCCCTGCCCTTAAAAAGCCGATTTTTGGATCTTACGGTTAAAAAACCGCGAAGCACTGCCAAAAAAGAACCCCCTCAGGCGGCCACCCCATTCATTCTCCAATTCAT
>JBIPOY010000479.1:0-2862 GCA_044378705.1 Saprospiraceae bacterium | reverse complement strand
CTGGACAACCATCGTTGTCATGCCTTTAATTTTTGTCTGGACATCGTACAATCAAACAATCCCTGCCGGCGCCCAAACGTCTAACACCATATTTAGGTTTTACCAAGATTTCTCCAATTGGGACGCAGGGAACCATTGGGGTTTGGATGATATTTCCATCACCCTTGTCGAGTCCATACCGGCTTCTTCTTGGTCTTGGAATTTCGGAGATGGAACGGGTACATCCTCAGGCCAAAATGTAACCCACACCTTCCCAAATGTTGCTGCCAATACGGCGTACAATGTGACCCTCACGGCAACCACGAGCTCCGGAGGTCCCTATACGTCCACGCAAGTTTACAATGTGACCGACAACATACTGCCTACCGCAACTTGCCAAAATATTACCAAAAATCTGTCAACTGCTGTGGGCGCCGGCGCAGTCACGGTCACCGCTGCTGAGATCAACAACGGCTCCTCGGACAACTGTACACCTGCCGGTCAGTTGGTATTAACCCCTGCAACAACCAATTATACGTGTGCCAATATTGGGGCAAACACCATAACCATGGTTGTAACAGATCGTGCCGGCAACTCCAATACCTGTTTGTCAACGGTGACGGTGCGCGATGTCAATGCACCGATCATTACCTCTTGTCTCGGCTCAACGGTCAATGCCACCAATTGTACATACATCGGGACGGTGGCCCTGAATATTTCGGCCACCGACAACTGCTCGATAACGTCGTATTCCAACAGCTTTGATGGTACTTCGACGTTGGTAGGTAAAACAATTCCACAATCTTTGACGCCTTATGCCATTACCTGGACGGTCACGGATGTTGCAGGGAACACAGCCACGTGCTCCTACTCCCTGACGGTGAACGATGTGACGGCTCCCAATGTGGTGACTATTCCATCACCACCAAGTACTATCGCATTTCAATCAGTGTACAATGTCATCGCTACTGCGCCGGCCTGTACGGAAAATGTATCGTGGTATCGACCCAGCCCGCTGACGCATACGGTGACGGATTGTAGTGGCGCCGTATCGTTGCTGGAAGGCCCCGCAGTGGTCAATGGCGTGACATTGCCCAACTTTTTTACCGACAATGGTGTCACGCCTTACCCGTATCAGACCGGTTATCCGGGGGATTACAGTGGCGGAAACAGTTTGCATTTCTCGTCATTGGTGGCTGCTGACTTCCCCATTGGTACGACGGTCATTCCCTACACCTTTCGGGATGCAACCGGCAATGCCTCGGTGGTTACGGTTACTGTAAATGTGTATGAGCCGGAAGCGCCGGTTGCGAGGTGTGTAACAGGCCCCATTTATGTTTCCCTTGATCCCATAACCGGTCTTGCCCCGGTTCCGGTGGGCTTGGTGAACAATGGGTCCACGGACAACTGCGGTATTGCTACTATGTCTGTTTCGCCGGCAAATCTGACTTGTTCCAATCTTGCCACCAACAATACCTCTGCCAATGATGTAACCCTGTCCGTTACAGACTATTCACCCAATACGTCCACTTGTACAACCAACGTGATTGTCAGTGACAATACGCAACCTGCGCTGGTTTGTCCCTCCAATATAACGGTGAACGCCGGTGCAATGTGTACCGCTACGGCACCGTCGCTAACGTTCAACCGCGCCGCTACTTCCACCCCTTCCACCTTAGAGTATTTCGACAACGCGGTTTCCTGCGGTCTTGGGTTCGCGCACAAAACAAACAGCGGCGCGTATGTGAATTATCCCGGTTCTATTACCAACCAAGCGGTAAACCTCACAACAGTTGTTTTCCCGTTGGGCGTTAATACCTTCACGGTGCGCGCAACCGATGGTGCTGCCAATACGGCCACCTGCTCGGTACAAATTACGGTGCTTGACGTAACCCCACCGGTGATAACTTGCCCTGCAAACCAAGTGCGGGGTACCGACAATCCGCTGTGTACCTACACGTATTCCGGAAGCAGCGCCACGGCCACCGACAATTGTGGGCCGGTGACCATTACCAACAATAAAAACAGCACCAATTCATTGGTGGGCGCCAGCTTTTCTGCGGGTGTTAATGGTGCATCTCTTGTCAACAGCGTTGTTTGGACGGCTTCAGATCCAGCAGGTCTAACCCACACCTGTACCCAAACCATCACGGTGGCAGATGATGACAAACCGGTTTTCTTGACTTGCCCATCCAGCACGACGGTCAATGCGGTTGCTTGTAACTATACCGGAACAGCAGCTTTGAATGCTACGGCTTCAGACAACTGTTCATCTGTAACCTTTTCCAATAGCATCAACAGTGCAGCCTCGCTTTCCGGGTATGTTTTTGCGCAATCTTTCACACCCTACACCATCGTGTGGACAGCCACGGATGCACAGGGTAATAATACAAACAATTGTTCTTTTACCCTTACGGTGGTGGATGTTACGCCTCCAACAGTGGTGGTGGTACCTTCACCCCCCAGCGGTGTTACTTTTCAGGCTTCGAATACGGTCAATGTAGCGTTGGGAGCTTGTTCTCAAGGTGTTTCTTGGTATCGGCCTAGCCCATTGACCCACACAGTCACAGATTGTGGTGGTATCGTTTCTTTGGAGGAAGGCATTCCAGTGGTCAACGGTGTGCCTGATCCTACCTTTTTTACCACCAATGGCGTTACGCCGTATCCTTACCAGTCCGGTTTCCCGGGCGACTACAATTTGGGTACGTATCTGCACTTTACAACGCCTTTGGTTGCCAATTTTGCTGTTGGCACAACGGTCATCCCTTACATTTTCCGCGATCTTACGGGCAATCAGAGTATTGTCACCGTGACGGTGACGGTTGTTGAAAACCAGCCACCGGTCGCCGTCTGTGTTGCAGGTGCTGTCAACATACCCTTGGA
>JBIPOY010000130.1:0-8455 GCA_044378705.1 Saprospiraceae bacterium | reverse complement strand
TCCGAGTGGTTTTTTCGATATGGAAAACGCTGGTATTTCAATCCTGCCAGTGTTGGTGTACAGCAATACCTGAACAACATTGTGCAAGAAGTCTTGCTGAGATACGATGTTGATGGCATTCATTTTGACGACTATTTTTACCCTTACAAGGAAACAGGCCTTGACCTGGAAGCGGCCCTAGACGATCAGACAGCATTCAACAACAGCGGGAGCGGTTTTGCCGATATTGCCGACTGGCGTCGCGACAATATCAGCAAGCTGGTGGAGACCATCTCAAAGACCATCAAAAGGTACAAACCGTACGTAAAATTTGGGATCAGCCCATTTGGTGTTTGGCGCAACAAAGAACAAGATCCGCTGAATGGCTCCGACACGCGGGCCGGTGTTACCTGTTATGACGATCTGTATGCCGATGTGCTGCTTTGGATGAAAAATGACTGGATTGATTATATTGCACCACAAATATATTGGAGTGTTGGCTATTCACCGGCTGATTTCGAGGTGTTGGTTGAGTGGTGGAGCACACGTACGTATGGCAAGCAATTGTATATTGGGCATGCTGCCTACAAGATTAACAACGCCCCGAACGACGTAAATTGGGCAAATCCCGGTGAAATTAACAAGCAAATTGAGGTGGTACGCGCAAACAGCAAGGTCAGTGGGAGTGTTTTTTATGCGACCAAACCCCTCCTTCGCAATACCTTAGGCGTAAAAGACTCCCTGATAACTACCCTGTACGCGGTACCCGCATTGATGCCGGCCATGTCGTATTTATCAAAAGCAACCCCTTCCACTGCCTCCCTTTGCAAGGTGGTGGGAAATGCCCGGGTGGTACAACTTACCTGGACACTTTGCGAATTATTGTCCGGTGACGAAGCCCCCTATTACTATGCTGTTTACCGATTTGATGGAATAGGGATCGGAAGTTTTAAAAATCACCACAATCTTTTGACAATAACCCCTTTTTACACAGAAAAAACGTATTTCGAAGACCCCACAGCGTTAGAAGGTGAATATTACACCTATGTCGTCACGGCTTTCAACCGTGCACATGTGGAGGGCAATTCCAGTGACCCTGTGTTCATTAAAAAAACCAAACATGGCCTTAGAAAAAAACGCCGTTGTCGGGCGTATTTTTAGTAGACAATACGCCGGAATGACGCAACCAAACCAGTGATAACTAGATACATTACCTTCACCTGACATTTTTACACGTTCCATTGTAGTCCCGCTCTTTTTTGATTTTTTAACAGAATAGAGTTGCTAAAATGGCGTTTAGTAGTATATTATTTTTGTAACTGGTTAGCGTGGTCGCGTCAGAGACAAAAAAAATGAGCCTTTTGGAGCCAGTCAGCGCGCCACCTAAGTAGTTACTTTTAACACGTGATTCAAAAAATCTGATAAACCATGAGAATACTTGCAACTTCCTTCATCCTACTGGCTTTGTTTGCCCAAAGTTGTGATGCGATCAAACGAATTGCGCCCATCCATTCTACCCCTTCCGCTCCATCAAAAAAAAGCACCGAGAAAGGAATTAACAAAACAACGATTGCTGAAAATTCCTTTACCGCCATTGCCGCGGCTCCTGTTGACCGTAACCTAAGCTATGTACAGCAATTCAACCGAGCTGCCGTACTTGAAATGGAACGGGTGGGTATTCCCGCAAGTATTACCCTTGCGCAAGGAATCCTTGAAAGTTCTGCCGGCACCAGCGAGTTGGCCCGACAAGCCAACAACCACTTCGGTATAAAATGCGGCGGTGGCTGGAACGGAAAGACTTTCTACCGTGCCGATGACGACCGGGATGACAAGGGGAATATCAAGGAGTCCTGCTTCCGAAAATATGAGACCGTGGAACAAAGTTACCTCGACCATGGGGAATTCCTGAAAGACCCGAAAAAAACACCCCGGTATGGCTATCTATTCAACTTGGAGCGCACCGACTACAAATCTTGGGCGCATGGACTACAAGCCGCAGGGTATGCCACTTCCACGGAATACGCTACTAGCTTGATAGACCTCATCGAACGGTATAACCTCAATGCATACGACCTTCCCGGTGCCAACAAAACGCCGCCGTCACCCGTAAAGCCCGCAGAGCCCGATTATGTCCCAAAAACCGAGCAAACAACCGACACAAACAACAACTCTGCCGCTCCTGCTTCACAAAGAATAGGTCGTGTGAATGACACCAAAGTAGTGGCAACTCGTCAAGGGGAATCTCTGGATGACATCGCCCGTACCTTCGGGCTCAATCCCCAAAAAGTGATGGAATACAACGATCTTGGTTACAAACAGGGGGTAGCATTAAAGCCCAACACAAGGGTGTACATCCAATCAAAAAAAGACCAATGGAGCGGCCGTGCAACCGAACATACGGTGCGTGAAAACCAGACTATGTTCGAAATATCTCAGCTATATGGTATCAAACTTGAAAGTCTCTTGGCGCGTAACGGCCTCGTGCAAGGACAAGAACCAGCCACCAACGAGCGTGTTCGATTGAGAAAAATGCTTGCCATACGCAAACCACTCAAACTGCGCGTGGATTCGAACAATGCCGACGATAGCACCGTATCAAACGAAAAAAATACCCCTCCCAAAGATAATTCGATGGTCAATGATGAAGATCTTGATTTTGAAATTACCCCAATGGATAGCAAACCCAACGCACCGTCCGAAGAAAAAAACAAGCCCTCTTCCCCCAATACCAAACCTCCTGCCACCAGTGATGTCCCTTTCCCCGGCGACCCCCGCCCGTACAATACCGACCCTACTCCTTCCAATCCACAACCTACAACAGAAAACGAACCTGTCCCAAATGGGTATCACCGTATTGTTAAAGGAGATACCCTGTACAAACTCTCGCGAGACTATGGTATCACCGTGGTACGAATCAAACAATTGAACAACATGACGACCGACGATATTAAGATCGGACAAGTACTTCGTGTGCAGTAAAAATAGCAGCACAACCTGTTTTAATTTTCTGTAAAACCTCTATGGTACTATGAAGCAAGTTATCATCCTGGCAATCCTTTGTGCTTTGTCTATTCCAATTCCTGCTCAGGAAAGCATAACGCTCTCTGATGCTGCTGACATCAGCCTGATGACCGTAGATCCCGGTGCTTTTGTGTACAGCACCTTTGGACACACGGCCATTCGGGTAAAAGACCCTGACCAGCGCTTCGACCGCTGCTACAACTTTGGCACTTTTGATTTTGACCAACCCAATTTTTTGTTAAAATTTTGCCGCGGCAAATTGCTGTACAACTTGGATGTTGAGCCCTATCGCAATTTTGAATATGGGAATTTGCAGGACCAAAGACCCATGAAAGAGCAGTTGTTACGCCTAGACCAACCACAGAAACAGCGTATTTTTAACCTCCTACAGGAAAACTATAAAGAAGAGAACAGGTACTATAAATACGATTTTTTCTATGACAACTGCGCCACCCGCATCCGGGATGTATTGGAGGAAACTTTTTTCCACCAACTGCAATACGACACCTCGGCACTGACCAAAGACGCTACAATGCGGCAATTACTTCGCCCCTATTTGGTGGATAAGCCTTGGACCGGATTTGGTATTGATCTTGTGCTCGGTCTTCCTGCCGACCAAAAAGCCTTGGCTACCCACCACATGTTTCTACCAGATTACGTACATGACCTGATGGGAAAAGCCCGCACCAAAACAGGGGAATTGATCATAGCATCTGAGCGAAAAATTCCGTCGTATAGTACGTTCAAGGATGCCTTCCAACCGACTCCTTTTGACCGCCCCCTCTGGATGATGTGCTTGGTGATGGTTTTGGGTTTGCTTTCCATGGCCAATGCTCGGGCAGACAAAATATTTGACGCCATTTTTTGGACAATATTAGGCCTTGCCGGTTTGGTAATTGCCTTGTTGTGGTTTGCTACCGACCACTCAGCAACCAAATGGAACCTGAATATTTTATGGGCATTACCAACGCATTTACTGTACTCTGTGATTAAGCAGCACACCGTGTGGGCCAAACGTTATGGGATGGCCGTTGGGGGTATCGCCTTGGCTCTACTCTTGGGGTGGGTGTGGTTGCCACAAGAACTACCCACTGCTGCCATTCCTTTGGTCTTCTTGGTGGTGGTCAAAACACTGGGTAAGCAAATAGCCGGTTTACAATCATAGCACACGCCGGTCGAAGTAACCTATTATCTTTGCGGGGTGAATCACCGTCTATTTGTTGACTCGGGAACAGATGAAGTACCGTACTACACCTAAAAAAGTGGCAAAAAATGGCGCCATTATCGGGTAAAACCTAAAAAAGAGCAAAAAGCAGCAAAAAATGAGCAAAAAACGCATACTAATTGCCGGGGGGGCCGGTTTTATCGGATCACACTTGTGCGACAGATTTATGGCGGAGGGCTTTTCCGTGATCGCGATGGACAACCTACTCACCGGTGACTTGGCCAACATAGAGCATCTTTTTAAGGAAAAGGATTTTGAATACTACCACCACGATGTTACAAAGTTTATCCACGTGCCGGGTAAACTTGACTATATTCTCAATTTTGCCTCGCCTGCCAGCCCGATTGACTACCTCCAAATGCCCATTCAAACCCTGAAAGTTGGTGCGCACGGTACACACAACCTACTCGGTTTGGCAAAAGAAAAAAATGCCCGGATTCTTGTCGCGTCCACTTCTGAAGTGTACGGCGACCCACATGTGCATCCACAACCAGAAGAATATTGGGGAAATGTAAACCCCGTCGGACCACGTGGCGTGTACGACGAAGCCAAACGTTTTCTGGAAGCCATCACCATGGCCTACCACAACTACCACCAAGTAGAGACCCGCATCATTCGGATATTCAATACATACGGACCTCGGATGCGCGTCAATGATGGTCGGGTTTTGCCTGCGTTTTTTGCCCAATCTATTCGCGGAGAAGGCCTTACCGTATTCGGAGATGGTTCTCAGACCCGTTCTTTCTGTTATGTTGATGATCTAGTGGAAGGGATCTACCGACTGCTGATGAGCGACTATCACCTTCCCGTCAACGTAGGAAACCCTTCTGAAATTACCGTGATGCAGTTTGCCCATGAAGTCATGGCTTTGGTACAAAATCCAAAAGCGTACATTGACTATCGGCCCCTGCCGGTGGATGACCCCAAACAGCGTCGTCCAGACATCACCAAAGCCCAGAACATCTTGGGCTGGGAGCCCAAATTCAACCGAGAAGAAGGCCTTAAACTTACGTATGAGTATTTTAAGCACGCTGTAAAAATATAATTTTCAAACTTCTTCTAACCGCTCTTATTCTATGCACACGATCCTCATCACCGGCGGCGCAGGTTTTATCGGCTCCCACGTTGTCAGACTGTTTGTCAACAAATATCCACAGTACCGCATCGTGAACCTCGATGCGCTGACGTATGCCGGAAACCTGGAGAACCTAAGGGATGTCGATACTGCTCCAAACTATATTTTTGAAAAAGGCGATATTACCAATCCAACCCAACTTTTGGAAATAATGCAACGTTTCCAGCCCGACGGAATCATTCACCTAGCAGCAGAAAGTCACGTGGATCGGTCTATTGCCAACCCGATCGCCTTTGTCGAAACCAATGTACTGGGTACCGTAAACCTGCTCAATGCCGCCAGAAATATATGGGGAGATGAAATGGAAGGTAAGCGCTTTTACCATGTCAGCACCGATGAGGTGTACGGATCACTCGGCGAAGAGGGCTATTTTACCGAAGAAACACGCTACGATCCCCGCTCACCGTACTCCGCCTCCAAAGCAGCAAGTGATCATTTTGTCAGGGCTTATTTTCATACCTATCATTTACCCGTGGTCATCTCCAACTGTAGCAACAACTACGGCCCCAACCATTTTCCTGAAAAACTCATTCCCCTCATCATCAACAACATCCGCCAACTCAAACCTTTGCCTATTTATGGCGATGGCCTTTACACCCGCGACTGGCTCTGGGTAAAAGACCATGCTTTGGCCATTGATGCTATTTTTCACGGCGGACGATCGGGCGAAACCTATAACATTGGCGGTAACAACGAATGGACGAATATTGATCTCGTGACAAAACTTTGTGATATCCTCGACGAATTGCTGGGCCGTCCACCCGAAACATCCCGTCAACTCATCACATTCGTCAAAGACCGGCCGGGGCACGACCGCCGCTACGCCATTGATGCCTCCAAATTACAAAACGAACTCGGTTGGAAACCTACCGTCACGGCTGAGCAAGGATTTCGTGAAACCGTGCAATGGTATCTCGACAATGAAGGATGGCTGGAGGATGTCATTTCAGGAGCCTATCAAACCTATTATTCGGGACAGTATGCCCCGTAAAACTACATGCTAAACGCCCAAAAACACACCGACCTCATCCGAGCAGAAGCTTATCGGTTGGGTTTTGAATTTGTTGGATTCGCCCGCGCCGAACGATTGGACGCTGCAGCACTTCAGTTGGAAAAGTGGCTTAACAAAGGTGCTCACGGACGTATGGCCTACATGGAAAACCATTTTGACCTGCGCGTGGATCCTACTCTTCTGGTACCAGGCGCCAAAACAGTCATCTGCTTAACCTTCAATTACTACAATCCTGAAAAACAGTCGGACCCGGAAGCGCCAAAAATCGCCTCTTACGCATATGGTGAAGATTACCATACAGTGGTGAAAGACCGACTAAAAATGCTGTTGCAATACATGCAGTCTGAAATCGGCGACATAGACGGGCGCTGTTTTGTTGACTCGGCACCTGTCATGGAGCGCGAATGGGCACATCGGGCAGGTATCGGATGGAACGGTCGAAATGGCCTGACGATCCACCCCAAACGCGGGTCCTTTTTCTTCCTCGCCGAAATTATTTGTGACCTTCCGCTGTTGTACGATGATCCTATCCGCGACCATTGTGGCACTTGCCGGCGGTGTATTGATGCTTGCCCAACCCAAGCCATCGCGCCTGAAGGCTACTTCCTAGATGCTTCCAAGTGTATTTCCTACCTCACCATTGAATTGCGAGATGAAATACCCGATACTTTTAAGGGAAAACTCGATGGCTGGATGTTTGGCTGCGATGTATGTCAGGAAGTATGCCCTTGGAATCGTTTTTCTGAACGACACACCGAACCTGCCCTTGAACCCCATCCATCTCTAACCGACATGACCAAAAAAGACTGGCAGGAAATAACGGAAGAGGTATTTGGTAAAATATTCAAGAAATCAGCCGTAAAACGGGTAAAATACGCCGGGTTGAAAAATAATATTGCTTTCGTAACGTAGCGGTAGGCTCGTTCAGAAACCAACCACTGAGCATCCACTCAGTGGTGCACCAAGAATTTCTGAACACCTCGTCCCCTACCCTCCTCGGTTGTTGCCGTGAAAAAATACAGACCATCTGAAAGGCCCTCCAATGATACCGCGATTTCATTGCTACCCAGCGCCAAATTGACCTGTTGAGGGCGAACAACCGTTTGCCCCATGGCATTTAATATACCAAAAGTCAATATACCGGACAACGGAGACTCCACTTCCACATAAATAAGATCCGACGCCGGATTGGGTAAGATTTGAATGCCCATAAGCTGCTTTTCCGACTCGACACTCTGTGTAACCGAACCTACACTAAATGCATGCCGATCGTAGGCTTCAAATTGGCCAGAGACAATAATCGGCATGGATGGAATGTCTATGTTGTACAATTTATAATATCCATTTCCATAATTACAACACATTCCATCGCCATAAGCGTCCACAAAATGAATGGAGTAGCATCCGTTTTCGGGCAGGTTTAGCGTATCTTTAATCAAAGTGTTGTTTGAGTACGCCCCGGGTCCGGCATTGATCCCCAAAGGAAATGCTCCACCTCCATTGGGGCCTACCAACTGGTTTCCACCGTGCTCCAACACATTTCCCACGTCATCGTGTAACTCCCAATAGGTCTCTTTTCCGTAATCATCGGTTCGGATTTTTAATACCACTTGGTTCTGGTCAAAATGGTGGGAATCCGTAAAGCTATTGTTTACGTAGTTGTTGGAAAAATCTTCATCACCTACATTGTTGTTGATACTTGCAATCACCGTGTTTAAGTCGCCTTCCGTACCAACCGGGAAGCTATTGAAGACGATAGAAGCTTCGCCGTAAGTAGTAAGAAAGCCTTCCCATTGGATGGTTTGAACCTCTTCACTGTTCCATTGGAGGTATATACTGGCTTCCGTCAAGGGTTGCGTTCCCAAATTGGTGAGTAGAAATGAAGGTTGAAGGTTTGCCGAACCGCAGATTTCCGGGAGTTGATAGCCCGGGTTGTGCACAAATATTCCTGCATTGTTAGAACCCTGCGCAACGGGACACGTCTGCGCTTTTTCCCAAATAGCCGTTGCAGCAACCGGGTCTATTTCGTAGGTTCTCTTGTTGGGGCAGATGATAAAAATTGACGGAAAATAATTGATTTGAA
>JBIPOY010000478.1:0-2870 GCA_044378705.1 Saprospiraceae bacterium | reverse complement strand
GCACTAAAAAGACAGGAAATTGTCTCAAAAGTACTTGCTTACCTCCTCGATGAAGGCTTACTCCAACAAGACGAAAATGGATTGCTCAGTTTTCTGAAGTAATCACCGCCAACAATTTTTCATGAAAGACCGAAGGATCTCCTTCCTGCTCAATCATGACCTGCGCAAGCATATAGTATGGATCCCGCGTGGTGAGTAGTTGGGAAAGATAGCTTTCAAGTGCTGATTCGGCAATTTGAGACAGTAGCGGCCTGGTTTGTCTTTCTTGTAGAAGTCGTTCTGCCAAAACAGTAGCCGACGTTTTTAAGTAAATGGTCTTTCCATTGCTGTTCATCCACGCCATGTTGTCAAAAAAACAGGGGGTCCCACCTCCGGAAGCAAAAATACAGGACCCTAGACTTGCACACGTATGTAATATATTTCGTTCCCATAGCCTAAAAGTAGCTTCTCCAAATTGTGAAAAAATTTCAGGTATTGAAATTCCTTTTTTTTCTACAATCATAACATCTAAATCATAATAAGGGACACCCAGGCGCGCTGCCATGCGCAATCCCCAATACGTTTTTCCGCAGCCCATCGGGCCAATCAGAAAAACAGGTTTGTTCATTTTCATTTTGTTGTGAAAAACAGGTTTTAAGACCGATTATCTTTGCCAAAAATACTATAAAATCTTTAAATAATGAAAAAATTTATCACAATATTGGGTGTTTCGGTGCTCCTTTGGGGAGCCTGTAAAAATGATTCCGATGGCGCGCAAAGACTGGGTGGGGGGGCAAATTCAGAAATGATTAACAATCCCGCAACAGCAAATTTACCTACGGATACCAATCAACTGGCGCGAATCACATTCGAACAATCAGAGTTTGATTTCGGGACGGTAAAGGAAGGGGATGTCGTCAAACATGAATTCAAATTTACCAATACCGGTAAAGTTCCGCTCACTATTTTGAAAGCTCGGTCAACCTGTGGGTGTACGGTCCCCGAGTGGCCGGAAGATCCGATTCCACCCGGTGGAAGCGGGGTTATCAATGCTAAGTTTAACACCGAGGGAAAATCCAACAATCAAACCAAAAGAATTACAGTTACCGCCAATACATACCCCAATGACAATGTAGTAAAACTCATTGGCATTGTGACCCCAACAAAAGATTAGTACACTTGCAACTACCCCGGTTGTTGTTACAAAAAAAAAGAGGCAACGCTTTGGCGTTGCCTCTAAAATCATGGGAGGATGAGGGGTCTCGAACCCCCGACCTTCGGTACCACAAACCGACGCTCTAACCGACTGAGCTACAACCTCCATCTATTTCCTAATAGTTTCGCAAAGATAGTTTACATTGAATAAACAGACAACATATTGAGCAGGTAAAATTTAAGAAAAATTTACCCTTCTTGATTTGGTCGCGTTTGAGAGACAAAAACATTCGTTTTTGCCATAAGAAGTTGGTTTTGCTCATCAAAGTCAATAATACTAAGTTATGCACTTTGACGCCACCCCCGGAGTTTTTTTAAAAGTTTACAGAGCTTGAGGTTTAGGCTTGGATTGGCTGTGAAAAAATGCCCATTGATGGTCAGCCATTCTTTTTCTTTTACCACGTGCTCAATTTCGTGGTAGTAAACACGCTTGGGGCGGTCAAAGGGCGATCGCCAGTAAATCCCCTTGTTGGTCATCGCAAAACCTTCATTACAGTTGCTTTTCAGTGAAAGATCGCTGATAAAATAGACTCTCTCCTGCCGCTCCGCCAACAAAAAATTCTTGCAGGCGTTGGCCAACAACTCAGGTTTCATGGTGATGAAGTCAAAGTAAAAAACCTCTGACTCGTGTTCAAAATCTAAAAAATCTTGGATCATTTCCCATAAATCCGTTTTTCCGGGAATGGCTTTCTCATATTTTAAAATCGCAGAGGGCAATAACACGCCATTGAGATCAGGACAATACTGAATAATGAAAAAATCAAGTAGCCCTTCAAATGCTATGCGCAACCGCTGATCTATTTCTTCCAATGCCTCACTTCCAAAACGATCCCATTGCGTACGAACATCAACCGCTATTTGTCCTGCTCGTAAACCATATATGTCCCGAAAACGAGATTGGTAAAACCGCTCTACATAATCCGGGTATCGTACTATATTGTGCTCTGCTTCTATACGCTGCCGTAATCGCTTGAAAAAAAGTGACTTAACCTGATCCGTCAAGGTGTCTGTTTCAAAATCCAAGGGAAAAATCGGCACAAACTTTTTATGAAACGTGTTTTTCCCTTCATAATGATACCCACAATAATGACAGAAAACAGAGGTTAACGGTCCTAGGTGGGAACATGCCGGACATTCTTTGGTTCGTTCGATAATTTTATCACCACATCGATTGCAAAATTTTGAACCGTGTATTATTTCAGCAGCGCAGTTTAAACAAAGTGTCATCCTGTTGTGTGTTTGATGCGAATCGTTAGCCGGTGTTTCACAGGCAATCAAATAGCTTCCATAAGACCGACGTTCGACAGACAACCAGCAATGATCGCATGCAACGCCAACAGAAAGCAGCGGTCTTCATGGTAGCTTACCGCAACAAAGATAAAACATATTGTTTGTATTTAAAAATAACTTTTTGTTTTTTTTATTGCAACGTGATCACCTCAGTAGTTTAGGCTATTTTTTAATAGCATAAGGGCGCCCCGGCTTTCCGAGGCACCCCATCCCTTCTTAACACGTTATTTTTAAAGGATCACCGGAGTATGTGCCTCTCAGGGCACCTACCGTGCCCGTATCATTTTCTTCGTTTCGGATTCCGTTGCCGTCTTCAGAGTATAGTACATCACCCCCGTCGCATTCAACACCCCGCGACCCAGCACAATGGCGTGGTAGCCCTTTTC
>JBIPOY010000129.1:0-8485 GCA_044378705.1 Saprospiraceae bacterium | reverse complement strand
GGGGAACCCCCATTGATGCTTGCGCCGAAGCCCAAACAAAAGCCAACCACCTTGAAATGGTGGGAGATGACCAGCTATTACGCTTTTTAAACCCAGATTTTGTGGACAGTGAGCCCATCGGTGAGCACTTCTTCAAATTGAAAATGGGTAAAAATTTTCCCAAACAACCGATCTTGGCTTCATTAAAGTCGGCCCTGCCCATCCCAGACCCAGAGATCACCGCAGCCTTTTTCCCAAAAGAAGTATTTGAAAATCAAGGACTTGGAGAGTTTAGAAACGTCGTAAGTGTGTTTCTATCCTTCGAAGGAGTGGATACCCATGAGTCTCTAAACCACTTTGCTTCGGTCGTGCTGGACCAGAGCCTAAACTTTGGCGGCTATTTCAAAGAGATTGATTTTGGCGACAAAGGTGGCGTGATGTTTTGCCTGTTCGGTGCGCCCATTTCATTTGAAAATAATACGGAACGAGCGCTGGAATTTCTAGGCGCTGTGCAGGAGGAGCTGCGCAACCTGGAATCACTTACCGGCGCGCACTACCGCATTGGTATCGCCTCCGGACAAGCGTTTACCGGGGTAATCGGAAGCCCGGAACGCTGCCAATATGCTGCCGTTGGCGCACGGGTCAACCTCGGTGCTCGCCTCATGATGAAAGCCGAGTGGGGCCAAGTGATGGCAGACGAAAACGTATCCCGCAACCGCAATTTCAAATTCAGCTACAGTGGCGACGGGCATTACAAGGGCTTTGACAATGCCATTCCTACCTATACCCTCACCGGCAGAAACTTAGCCGGTCGCGCTACTTTTTCCGGTGATTATTTCGGCCGGCAAACTGAACTCAATACCCTATTCGAATTTTCTAAACCCTTGCGCGAGAATCGCTTCGCAGGGGTTGCCAATATTTTTGGTGAAGCCGGTATCGGCAAAAGCCGGTTTATATACGAACTAAGGCGGACCATGCGCGACAGCATGGTGGTCACTTGGCTCAGCTGCCAGAGCGACCAAATTCTTCGCAAACAGTTCAACCCGTTTATCTACCTGCTGAAAAACTACTTCGACCAAAGTCCGGAAAATACCCCGGAGCGAAACAAAGAGCTTTTTGAGCAAAATTTCCTTGAACTCCAATACGAACTGACCGAAAGCACCCACCCCGAAGCTGATGCCGTCAGACGGGAAATAGCACGCACCCAAAGTGTCTTGGCGGCAATGGTGAGTATTCAGTACCCCGGATCCCTGTGGGAACAGCTCGATGGTCGGGGGCGATACCAAAACGGCCTAGCAGCCATGGCCAATCTTTTCGTGGCGGAATCTCTCCTGCAGCCAGTCGTCGTGGAGCTAGAAGACGCTCATTGGTATGACGACATGAGCCGCGAGTTTTTAGCGCAATTCATCCGAAGAGCACAAGGATACCCACTCCTGTTCTTGGTGACCAGCAGATTTGAAGACGACGGCAACAAATCTTATATTTTCAAACAAGCGGTACTCGAGGAATTACGTACACCGGTATGCGAAATAGACCTCAACTTCTTACAATCCGGCGACTTGAAAGCCTTCGCAGAATCTCGACTGGGGGGCGCCATGCACCCCGATCTATTCGAGTTGATGCTACGCATGACCCAGGGAAACCCGTTTTATGTGGAACAAATGGCCGAATACTTCCTAGAATCCGACCTGCTGAAAAATACCGACGGACAACTCGAACTTAAAAACAAAGATGTACAAATCAATGACTCCGTAAAGGAAATCATGATGGCACGCATCGACCAACTGAGCGGGCTGGTAAAAGAAACCGTGAAAGCCGCCGCCGTAATCGGACGGGAATTCGAACTCCCCGTGCTCTCAGCGGTCATGGCCAAACAGGAAGACTTTATACGAAAAAACGGCGATCTCGATGTAGTCTTAAAAGAGCAAATACAAACCGCTGAAAAATGGCAGGTGTGGTATGCCATGAATGAGTTGCGGTATATTTTTCGCCACTCCTTGCTGCGGGAAGCCGCTTATGATATGCAGTTGCGCACACGGTTGCGAGAACTTCACTACTCCATCGCTGAGGCCATCGAGCATCTTTACCCAGGATCAGAGGAACGTTTTGTGGACTTGGCATTCCACTATGAACAGGCGGAAGACGAAAAAAAAACCAACAAATACTTCGAAAAAGCAGCGCGATACTCTCAACGCAATTTTCTCAACAGACAAGCCATTCAGTTCTACGAAAAACTGATCGCCAATGTCATCCAGAAGCAAAAAAGAAGCAAAAAAATCGTCAAACTACTCCTCCGCAAAGGAACAGTACACGAACTGGTGGGGCAATGGGACGAAGGAGAACAAGATTATCGCGCAGCACTCGATCGATCCAAAGTGCTCGATGACTGGCACCTGATGGGCCGCAGCAACCGCCGACTCGGCCAACTCCTGATGCTGCGGGGTAATTACAACGAAGCCAAAAAACACCTCGACGTGGCCGTTACATGCTTTGACCTCGCCGCTAGTCAAGTGGGCATGGCCAAAACATACGGCAACCTCGGTACCTTCCACTTCCGACAAGGAGGATATGATGCCGCTAAAAACTGGTTTGCAAAGGCCATCGAAATAAATAGAAGCCTCCAGCGCGATGTTGAAAACACACCCATCGTAGCCAATCTCGGGCTTATCTTTATGAACCAAGGCCACTACGATGAAGGAATCCGATGGCTGGAAGAACAACTCGAAACGGCTGAAAAAGCAGCAGATAAACAAGGGATAACCAGTATCTATACCAACTTGGGGATTATTTACCTCGAAAAAGGTGCCCTCGACTCGGCGCTGCTCTGCTTGGAAAAAGGACTTGCACTCTCTGAAGAACTTGGCAACAAACTATTCATGACCATTTGTATCGGCTCCATCGGTTCCGTGTGGGAGAAAAAGGGCGATTATACCAAAGCCATGCAAAACTTCGACCGCGATCTACAACTGGTGCGCGAACTCGGAGACAAACAAGGTACTGCCATCGCATGCGGTCTCATCGGCGATCTACTTTCTGTAACAGGTGATTTCGATAAAGCCATTGACTTCTTAGAGCAAAACCTTGCCCTGAGCCGTGAATTAAACTATAAAAAAGGTATCGCAAAAGCCCTGAATACGCTGGGTGATACATGGTTTTACAAAGGCGACTATTCCAAAAGCATTGATTATTACAACGAAGCGATTGAATACGCCCGGGAAATGGGCAACCGATTGGTATTGGGATATTCACTGATCGAAAAAGGCCTGGTACTGGTCTTTAACAATGAAATCGGCGCAGCAAGGCTGGTGCTGGACGAAGGTCGCGACATTGCCCTGGCCCTCGGAAATGCCGATCTGACCTTCAGCGCCAATATTCTCCGCGCACAGGTCATCATCGCAGAAGGGAATCAACCCGAAGCCCATCGCCAACTGCTGCAATTACTTTCCCTTGCACGTACCGAACGTGAAGAAGCAGCCGTACACTTTGATCTCCGCGGTGTGGCCGACAACCCCACTCCTCATCACCTCCGCGCACTGGCACTCTATCAAAGTTTGTACGCCAGAACGCCTCAGTACCTTTACAAAACACGATTGGACGAATTGGAAAAAAACCGATTCTAACACCTCGTCCAATTGGGGATAGGGTTGTACAACCCTATTATTATCAAAACGCTTCTACTTTATTCCCCACACCCATTGCTGCTTCGTTTTACGCCTCACTTTTTATGGCGTATCATCAAAAAACACCTTTACCGTACCCGAAAAAACCAACTCAACCCCCAAACGCTTGCTAGCTTTGTTGCCATGGAAAACCTGCCTCTGCACGACAACCCCATTCCACCCGACTGTTTCCGCCAGGAAGAAGTGCAACAATTACTTTCCGTTGAAAATAAAAGCCTCACAGCAATCAATTATTACCTGTGGCGCAATGTATCGGAGGAGGCGACAACGACTCAACTCCAATATCGTTTTTTATATGCACTGGAATTGATTTTTGATTCCGATACATCGCTTTTGATCTCTTCCGGAGATGACTCTGAAGCCATCGGTGTTATTAAGCCCGCCACCATGCTAGAAACAGCATCCCGTTTGAAACAATTGCACGGCCAACCCATCATCCAACGCCTCCCACGCGATGGTCAAAGCATCTGGATCGGACTCGTCGGGAAGAAACTGAACAGTATCCAACTGGCGCGCCACGAAAGCGGATTGTACCAAAACGATGCATTGTTGTTTCATTTCGATACAACCAGTATTCTGGTTGAACTGACGGATACCGGAGAAGGCCTGACATTGAAGGTGGTGTGAGGCACCGGAGAAACTACCCTTACAACGAATAATACACCCGGGCTGGCAACCTTCGACAGGGTTTCCTCACCTTTATGGTATGGTTGTACGTATTGCAGTTTTAAGATTTTATATTTATGCTCGGATCCGTCTGACAGTGCTGGCAGTGCTGTTCGCGGTGAGCGCTTTTGGTCAAAAAACGTTGCAACTCCACCTGAGCCCAAACGACGAAAGCAAATTTTGGAGCGCCCTCCACGATTTTAAACCAAAACCACTGCGGCCACACGGCAATGTGGCAACATTCCGGCTGGTATCTCCCAACATGGTAGACTCCCTTTGCCGAGATCTCCTCCTCCATTTTCAAGCACAATCTTTCCTAGCAGCATCCATCGATAGCCTGACGATACATGGTGATTCATTGTTCACCGCACATTGCTGGCTGGGTCCACCCATTCGCTGGATCACCTTAAAGCCGGCCAATACCGAAAGTGCCCTTTGGATCAATGCCGCCGGATACCGCACACCATTGTTTACCCATGAACCACTCCACTTCGAAGCGCTGCTGCGACTCGAACAACGGATTCTGGAACAAGCTGAAAACAACGGATATCCCTTCGCAAGTGTCAAGCTCGACAGTGTACAAATACAACCAAATGGCGGCGTCACCGCAGTTTTGCGGGTGAATAAACAACGCTTTTTCTCCTTTAAAGGCTTGCAAATCAACGGTGATGTTAAACTCCCCAAATACTTCCTGCCCAACTACCTAGGTATTCGCCCGGGAACACCTTACAGCCGAGAACGTGTACTTCGACTGCGCGGGCAACTACAATCGTTGCTGTTTATTGAAAATACAGCCAACCCTTCCGTCTCCTTCACCGGCAATGAAGCCACCGTCAATGTATTCCTCCAAAAAAAACGCGCCAGCCGATTCGACTTTATCATCGGATTACTCCCCCAAACAGGTAATAACAACCAAAACATACTGATCACCGGCTCTTTGAGTGCCGCTTTTCAAAACGCACTAAACCTCGGTGAACGGTTTTCTGTTGAACTGGAACGGTTGAAACCGGAAACTCAAAAACTGGATGTTCAGGCTGGGGTTCCCTACCTGTTCGGCTCTCCTTTTGGGGTAGACGGGCGGCTGAATATCTTCAAACGCGACAGTACCTGGGTGGATGCACAGGGCGATTTTGGTATCCAATACCTATTCTCCGGTGCTAATTTTGTGCGTTTCTTTTGGGAAAACAAGTCTGCTTCACTTCAAAAAATAAATACAGCAGCAGTGGTTGCATCCCACCGACTTCCGCCCAACCTCGACCTACAACAAAATGGTTTTGGACTTGAAACCTCTTTTACCCAGCTAGATTACCGATTCAATCCCCGAAAGGGCTGGCTTGCTACGCTCAAAACCGTCGCAGGCTTTAGCCGGGTGTTGCGCAATGCGCAAATCGAATCCCTGACCGATCCCAAAGATCCTTCCTTTCGTTTTGGAAGTCTGTACGATTCTGTGTCACAGCGTTCCACCCGGTTCAGGGTAGAGGGGCAAGGGGCCTTTTATCAACCCCTATTTCTCCGAAGTACCCTGAAAATTGGCCTGCGAGCAGGAGGTGTTTTTTCTGAAAACCCTATTTTTGCCAATGAGCAATACCGCTTGGGAGGCAACAAGCTCTTGCGCGGTTTTGACGAGGAAAGTTTACAGGCCACACGCTTTGCCGTGGCGACGCTTGAGTGGCGACTCCTGATTGGTCAGAATTCGTTTCTCTCAACTTTTGCAGATGGGGGCTACCTTGAAAACCTGACACAACTCAACCGGGTATTATTACACCCCTTGGGATTTGGCGCGGGACTAAATTTTGAAACCCGATCCGGTATTTTTGGGATCACCGTGGCCGTGGGCCGCCGCGATAACGGGCAAGCAATCAACTTTCGCGCAACAAAATTCCATTTGGGTTATGTGAGCCTATTCTAGCACTGAAAATTAAAATACGCTGTACCAACAGCGTTATATTTCAAACTTAAGGTGCTTCACCGTCAATCCTTTGTTCATCAATTGTTTCAGGGAATCTATACCGATAGAAAGGTGCTTCTGCGCAAAATTCACCGTAACCACGGTATCGCTGGCTTCTGTTTTAATTCCTTCGCGTGTCATCGGCATATCACTGACGAGCAACAGCGCTCCCGCAGGCATGTGGTTTTTAAACGCTGCCACAAAAATTGTCGCCGTTTCCATGTCAATGGCAATACAGCGCAGGTCGCGCAGTTTTTGTTTAAAATCCTCGCGGTGCTCCCATACTCGCTTGTTGGTGGTGTACACAACACCCGTCCAATAATCGAATTCATAATCTCGGATGGTGGTGGACACTGCTTTTTGCAGCGCGAACGCCGGAAGCGCCGGCACTTCTTCGGGTAAAAAGTCGTTGCTGGTACCCTCCCCGCGAATGGCCGCAATGGGCAATATGAAATCACCATTTTTGTTTTTTCCGGTTTTTAGACCGCCACATTTTCCAAGGAAAAGTACCGCCCGAGGGTGCACCACCTCCAACAAGTCAATCACCAAACCAGCATTGGGACTGCCAATACCAAAATTGATGATGGTAATGCCCTCTGCCGTGGCTGCCTGCATGGGTCGGTCGGCACCATGCACCGGAACTTGGTGTTGTTCGGCAAAGGCCCGCACATATCCGCCGAAATTCACCAGTAAAATATACTTGCCAAATTGATCCAGCGGCATACCCGTGTATCTCGGCAGCCAGTCTTTTACAATTTCATTTTTAGCAGCTTTCTCTTTTTCAAAATTTTCTTTCCGAATTTCATCCAAAGCATACTGTGTCAGATGACCTTTGTTTTCGTTTTCAGGTGTGTTCATAAGTAGAATTTAACGACGCTTTTTTCAGGCAAACTGCCTAGAAAAACGCACGGATTATTGAATCGCACGGTACACAACACTTTGCAACCTTGGCCTGTAATCGCCGTTGCTGAGTTTGTTGTTGTCCATACTGGGGTAGGTTCTGTTAGACAAAAATATGAAAACCAAGTTTTTATCGGGATCCGCCCACACGCAGGTTCCCGTAAACCCAAGGTGGCCAAAAGTATTGTTGCCCGCCAAAGAACTCATATTGGCCGTTTGTTTTGTGTCCTGCTCCTTCATGTCAAATCCAAGTCCACGACGCGTACTGGCGGTATAACGAGTGGTGAACAGGCGTACCGTCTCCTGCTTCAGATACTCCTGTCCGGCGTATGAGCCTCCGTTCAACAACATCTGAAAAATTTTGACAAGGTCGTTGGCATTGGAAAATAGCCCGGCATGACCGCTGACGCCCCCCAGCATCGCAGCCCCCATGTCATGTACATACCCCTGAATCGTTTGGTGGCGGAAGTATGCATCCTCTTCCGTGGGCGCACACCGGAGGGTTAACCCTTTTTTCCAAGGATTGAACCCGGTGGTAGCAAGCCCCAACGGACGATAAAAATACTGATCCGCATACACATCGACGGGCTTCCCACTCAGGTTCAGTATGGCACGGGCATGCAGATACAAGCCAAGATCGGAATACTTATATCCCCGATCGTCGAGCAAGGGGCTGTTGAAAACCTGCTGCCACACCGAATCAGACCAGGTACCGTTCATGAACAAAGCCCGGGCCACCGGCACCTCAAAACCCTTTTCAGACACCCCATGGTATATTTGTGGCATCTGCGTTTTTTCAGGTGTCAAGGTCTGTTGGTAAAAAGGGATCCAAGGCTTCAACCCTGCGTGGTGGGCCAATACCGCGCGAGATGTCAAATCTTTTTTGTTGGTTTTTTTTAATTCCGGAATAAAATTGGACATAGGTACGTCGAGGGAGATCAAGCCTATTTCTGTCAATTTCATCACTGAAATAGTAGTGGCCGCCACTTTTGTGACCGAGGCAAGGTCAAATATCGTCTCTGTTGTTACGGGAATATTTGGCGCATAGGTGTAGTATCCGTATGCTTTTTGCCACACTATTTTGTTGTCTTTCGCCACCAGTATCTGACAACCGGGCGCAGCACCGGAAGCTATCATTTCCTGCACAATGCCGTCCAGTTGGGCAAGTGTATCGCTGCTCATACCCACCGCCTCCGGCAGTTCGTACCCCAGTCGTTTTTGAGGATAAATTTTCCGGATTCCGTGGCCAAAGTGGGCTAATTGATTGGCCGTAACAGGCATAATGCCGTTGATATCACTGGCGCCAAAAAGA
>JBIPOY010000477.1:0-2878 GCA_044378705.1 Saprospiraceae bacterium | reverse complement strand
CCTTTTCAAGGGCAATGGTGCCTTGGCCGAAGCCATAGCGGTCTTGTGATGCGCCGGCAGGGAACTCAGAGTTGCCTGTTTGGCCCCAGCTTGCGCGGAGTTTCAGGTTGTCAAAAGGACCATCTTCTAGGAAGCTTTCTTTGTTGATATTCCAAGCTGCACCGATGGCAGGGAAGTAGCCATACTTGTTGTTTACACCAAATTTGCTGGATCCGTCTGCACGAACAGTGGCATTCAAGAGGTACTTGTCTTTGATGTTCAACAGACCACGTACAAAATAAGACTGCAGGTAGGAGTTGGGATCAGCAAAAGAGTAGGTGTTGCGGGTACCTTGTGTGGTATTTTGCAGGATGTTGGTGTAGTCAAAATTGTCAATCAGGAAGTTTCTGCCAGAAACGCCGAAACCATTGGTTGAGCGGTTTTGGTACTCATAACCTGCCGTAGCATTCAGGCTGACATCAGAGCCAAAAGTGGTCAGATAGTTCAACGTGTGGGTCAGAATTTGGTTGGTTTGTTTCAACTGACTGATACCGCCCAAACCACCGGCTTCTTGGTCATTCTTTTGGATTCCCTGAATGTTGATCCAGTTGGCCAATTGGGTTCTGCGATCACCCACACCGTGGTACACACTGTACTCAAATTTGTACGTGAGGTTGTCGGTCAGTTTGTAAGAAGGCGCGATGCTGGCCAATACGTCCACCGTGTTTACTTTGTCGCCGTAGGCGTCAATCAGTGCCACTGGATTGATTGACGTACTGCCGAATTGAGGTATGATGACTGGAGTACCGTCTTCGTTGTACATCGGGTGTGTTGGGTTCCATTGAAGCGCCGCAGCAATGAGGCTACCTTGGAAGCCAGAGTTGGTGGCAACGGAAGGCGCGTTTTCTTTGTTTTGAGCCGTAATAACACCGAAGTCCAAGCCCAGTTTTTTGCTTTCGAGGAACTTGTAGCTGCCACGGATGTTGGCACTGACGCGGCGGTAATCGTTGCCTTCCAAGATACCATCTTGTTTTTGGTAACCGAGACCGATGCGGTAGTTGCCCGCATCGCTTCCACCACTGATCGTGATGCCGTGGTTTTGAACCAAACCGGTTCTCAGGATCTCATCCATTGCGTCAACACTGGCACCGTAGTTGCCGGTGGTAAGGCCGTAGCTGGTCAGCGCAGCGCGGTACTCATCTCCGGAAAGAACGTCGTACTTTTTCAGGATGGAACTTGCGCCTACATAGGTATTGAAATCTATGGAAGGAGCACCTGTTTTAGCACGTTTGGTGGTGATGAGGATTACGCCATTGGCGCCACGTGAGCCATAAATGGCAGTAGCAGAAGCGTCTTTCAACACTTCAATGGACTCCACGTCACCTGGATTCAGGTAGTTCAGGGGGTTGGAACTTGCAGTAGAGCCCAAGCCGCCTGAGTTTGCGCCCGGCTTCGTAGAAGAACCTGGCTGCTGGATACCGTCCACCACGTACAGTGGTTGGTTGCCCGAACGGATGGAAGAGTTACCCCGGATTCTCACCGTAGTAGCGCCACCAGGCTGTCCGCTGTTGTTCAACACCTGAACACCGGCAACTTTACCCTGGATCAGTTGATCCGGAGCTGTTACCAAGCCCTTGTTGAAATTCTTCTCGCTTACAGAGCCGACAGAGCCCGTCAAGTCCGATTTTCTGGCTACACCGTAGCCGATTACGACTACTTCGTCCAGAACTGAGCCGGGTTTCAACGCGACATCAACCACGTTGGAGGCGCCAAGCGTGATTACTTGCTCGGTGTAGCCCGTGTACGCAATACGAATTTGCGTGGAACCAGTTGGAACGTCAATGGCAAACTTGCCGTCAACGTCTGTAGATGCACCGCGCGTAGTGCCTACAACCGATACAGATGCGCCGATAAGGCCTTCACCGGTATCTGCGTCGGTGACCTTGCCCTTAACAGCGCGTTGTGCCAAAGCAAAATTGCTGGCCAGCATCAAAAATGCCAGGAGCAATCCGCATTTGGAAAGGTGTGCAAAAAACTTCATACGATAATGAGTTTAGTTTAGTGAAAAAAATATTGAATCCACACAGTGTGAAAGCCGCATCAATGGGTAAGCGTTTGACAGTCCTTAAATGTGATTTTATCTCAAATGTTCAGAACATTAAGAAATTATTTGGCTGCAATTTATCTTTTCAGAAAATATGGGTGTGTGGTGGACACTAAGGCGGGGCTAAGGTACTATTTCGTTGGAATTACCAACAAACACTTTTTTGAAATTTTTTATAATGACTTAAAATCCAAATAAGATTGTATTTTTGAAACTAATTCATTCATTTACAATTAGTTAATATCTAAATATTGCGAGTTTGTACGATTATCTTAACCAATACTTACTTTTGCAGTTTTAAATAGCATGAATAATATCCACAACATCCCCGCCAGAAGGCTTCCGGCAGAGTGGGAAAAACAATCTTTCGTTCAACTCACCTTTCCCCATGAGGGCACTGACTGGGCTGATTCGCTCGAAACAGTATTGCCTTGTTTTGTTCAGATAGCCGAAACCATCAGCCGGTTTCAAAAAGTGCTCATCGTTTGTCGCAGTGTTGCTGAAACAAGGTCTTTGATCACCAACGGCAACGCAGGTAATATTTTCTACGAAGAGATTCCTTCCAATGATACCTGGGCCCGCGACCATGGGGGCATTGCAATTTTTGAGGATGGAAAGCCGGTATTGCTTGACTTTGTATTCAACGGATGGGGATTAAAATTTCCTTCAGACAAAGACAATCTCATCACAAGTAGGCTTTACGACAAAGGACACCTGAAAGCTGAATACCGTCATGGGGGGATGGTTTTAGAAGGTGGCGGTATCGAAAGCGATGGCCAGGGGACCTTGCTTACC
>JBIPOY010000476.1:0-2880 GCA_044378705.1 Saprospiraceae bacterium | reverse complement strand
GGTACCCATGAGTCTTTGATGCAGGCGGGCCAGTTTGTTCAGGCCATTGAAGACCGTCAAGGGCTGAAAATTGGGTGTATTGAAGAAATTGCCTGGGAAATGGGCTTCATCAACGATGAAACATTCAAGCGGTTGGGCCACAAGTACCTCAAAAGCGGCTACGGAGAGTACTTACTCAATGTGTTAAAAATGAAGTAACTACTTAGGTAGCGCGCTGTCTGGGACCCCAAAGGCCCAGTTTTCGTGCCGTTGTTGTGTCCCCGCCAACAACGGCATGAGCGGTATCAAAACAGTGACTGTAAAAACAGACATTACGTAGTGCCAAAATGAAACAGCAATGTAAATGGGCTCGATATCAACCCTGAAAAATTATTTTTTGGAAAATAGATATTATTTTTTCACAATAAATATCAACAAAATTATCAAATAATTATATTTTAATTATTTGATAATCAATGTTCTATATTTTAATTACTATATTATAACAGCATTTTTATTTCAACAAATTAACTATTTTGTCTTTTGGGCGTGAAGCAACTTGTGTGACATTTGTACCATCAATGAAAGCAAACGGTTGTGGTAGGGAAGGAAGCGGTAGCACATTGATGGGTCAAATAAACTTTTCATGAGATTATATACGGGAAATCCGAACGCGGCGCAAAAGTGCGCCGCGTTTTTTTTGCCCCTACTTCAGAGAGCCCCCCCTCGTGCTACGGGGTCTGCGGCTATTGCCCTGAAACAAATATCGCTTTGCGTATCACCCCTGTTTTGTCAAGCATGGAAATAAAATTTAAAAATATATATTTTTATAACACTCTGATTACTAGTACGTATGTATTGTATTGCGCCTTTTATTTACATTATTTTTTTACATAATACGGCCATCTCTTTCAAAAAATGTCTTTTAGGTATGCTTTTTGCTATAATAACAATGTATCTTGTGGCCTGAAATTACCCTTGCGGGTATGGTCAGTTTCCAAGCCACCCGCGTTTTAATCGCTTGTTTTTCTTGAAGCATAGATGTCTTTTTAATCCTCTCTGGTGAAAAGTTTTGCTAACTGTGCACGCTTGTGCCCTTTCCCTTGTATTATCTTTTTTCCTTCCGTACACCCCTCACCCGATCATTCAAGATTATCTATGCGTCACTGCCAACAGCTTGGCTGTTGCCGTCATTTGGCTTAACCGTCATTTGGTAAAACAATTGCAATTATGCGCGATCTGATTGAGTTCGTTGGTTTAATCAACAAGACTAAGCTAAAGAACAATGAAATCATGAAATCCGTCTTGGAGCCCGGCTCCAAGATGGAGGTGTTGTTCAATGCCCTGCTCGATAAAACGGTGCTAACCGATGAAGATGGCAAAGCCCTTTTTGCTGCATCAGAAGAGGGGGTAAATCTCACCAGTCTCAAGAATAAATTGAAAGAGCGTTTGCTGGACGCTATTTTCTTGCTTGATTTCAAAGACTCCAATTTTTCAAGCCGCCAAAAGGCATTCTTTGAGTGCTATAAAAAGTGGTCGGCGGCCATGACGTTGCTCATTCGGAACGCCAAAATTATCGGAATTGACCAATTGGAGCGGTTACTCCGCCATGCCAAGCACTTTGAATTTACAGAACTTACCCTCGATATTCTGCGTGTACTGAGGCTACAATACAGTACGGTGGATGGTGATATTGACAAATATGAGGCCATCAAAACACAGTACCATGCGTATGAGCTGATCTGGCAAATGGAGAGTAAGGCCGAATTTTATTATTCGGAATTAATGGCCCAGTACACCAATAGTAAGTCCACGAAAACGGAGGTGATGGACCAAGCGAAAACCTACTACGCCGAATTGGAAATTGCCATGCAGGGGTGTGAGTCTTTCAAATTACATCTTTTTGGCAGGATGGTACACCTGCTCATTTACAACAGCGTCAATGATTATGTGAACACGGCCAGGCTCTGTGAAGATGCCATTGTGTTTTTTGATAAAAAAGAATACGACAGCGGCCTCCCGTTGCAGGTCTTTTACTACAACCTGGTGGTGTGTTACCTTCAGTTGGGGGAGTTTGAAAAAGGTCAGCAGGTCATCAACCGCTGCGAATATTACTTCGAAGAGGGGTCTTTCAACTGGTTTAAATTACAAGAATTGTTCTTCTCCCTGGCCATCAAAACGGCCCACTACGAAGAGGCCTACCATTTGTATGAAAAGGTAACCAATTACCCCAATTTCAAACAAAAACAGCCTCAAATTGTCGAAATGTGGAGTATTTTCCAAGCCTACATTTTCTACTTGATCCGGGTTGAAAAAATTCCGGAAGCAGTTCTCAGCGAGAAGTCGAAGAAGTTCAAAATGAGTAAGTTTATCAATGATATCTCTCTTTTCAACAAAGACAAACGGGGGATGAACATCAGTATTCTTATTATTCAGATTCTTTATGCCATCGCCGATCGGGACTACAAAAAATCTGTGGACCGGATCGAGGGTATTGACAAATATTGTGGCCGATACCTCAAGGAAACAGATACATTCCGAAGCAATTGTTTTATCAAAATGTTGCTCCAAATTCCCATTGCCAACTTCCACCGAGAAGCCACTGCACGCAAAGCAGAACGATACCTTAAAACACTGCAATCGCACGAAATTGGCGCCGACAGCCAGTCGCATGAAATAGAAATTGTGCCCTACGAAGCGCTCTGGGACATGGCACTGGAGTCTCTGCAACTCAAAATATACAAAAAGAAGGAATAATACCCTGCAATTTTCTGTCTGAAAAATGGAATGGGTTGGTATATTTGCAAAAAAATACTCTCATGCGTTTTCTGACAATCGTGTTGCTGCTGGCAGCCGTCTCTTGTAAAAATAGTACTTCCGGCGACGCTGCTGCCGATTCCG
>JBIPOY010000475.1:0-2892 GCA_044378705.1 Saprospiraceae bacterium | reverse complement strand
ATTTAATTTCCAAAATACCTACTATTGATATCCTGATTGATGACGGAGGTCACCGAATGGACGAACAGATTACCACCCTGGAGATGTTGTTTGATCACATGGGCGAGAACAGTATCTATCTCTGTGAAGACACCCATACGTCCTATTGGGAAGATTACGGCGGAGGCTACCAAAATCCGAATAGTTTTATCGAATATGCCAAAACATTGGTAGATCATCTCAATGCTTGGCATATACGAAACAACGCCCTACCCCATTCCCGGTTTACCCACAACCTGCACGCGATCCATTTCTATGACAGCATTGTGGTATTCGAAAAAATGAAACGCGCAAGACCTTGGCACGAACGAAGGGGACTTATTGCGCCCATCCAAGTCGGCCAGGACAGGACTCTAGAGATCAGGTTGTTCAAAATGAAACTGACGTTATTGGGTGTACACTTGCCCGACAACCTAGATCCTACATTCATCATCGATGATTCAAATTTACTGCGACATTACACAAGTACTTCTTTTGACGGTACGATATGGCCAGAGAAGGGTGAAACGATGATTGGTTACAAGCGATTGAGCAACATTGAATATTGCTTGCTCGATCTGATCGCCCGGGGAGTTGCGGGGGATGTGATAGAAACAGGGGCCTGGCGGGGCGGGGCCTGTATTTTTATGCGCGAAATACTCGATGCTTATGGTGTTTCTGATAAAAAAGTATGGGTCGCCGACTCTTTTGAGGGGCTTCCAAAACCAAACGACCTAGCATATCCCGCAGACAGCAACGACACACACCATACGTATTCTGCCTTGTGTGTTTCTTTGGAGGAAGTACAAAACAATTTCAAAAAGTATGGTTTGCTCGATGATCGGGTTGTTTTTCTGAAAGGATGGTTTAAGGATACCATGCCCACAGCCCCCATCACACAACTTTCATTGCTGAGGCTGGATGGCGACATGTATGAATCTACCATCGATGTTTTACTGCACCTATATCCCAAGTTGTCGATCGGCGGCTATTGTATTATTGATGATTGGGGGGCGGTTCCGGCATGCCGAAAAGCGGTAGAAGACTACCGAAAGGTGTTGGCCATCACCGAACGTATTCAGTTTATTGATTGGACCGGTATTTATTGGAAAAAAGAAGTCGCCGTACCCACGATGTCACAGTCTGATTATTTTGAAGCCTTGAAAGCCCTAGAGAATGAAGATCAGTAGTTTGGTATTTTCTGAAGTTCGATTCAATGAAAAACCATCGGCTTGGATGGAACATACGCCCTTCGCTTTTTTCCTAATTGAAAAATTAAGGCCCCGAATCTTAGTGGAACTCGGCACTCAGTATGGCACCTCTTACTTTGCCTTTTGTCAAGCCATATCCGAGTTAAAGCTCTCTACAAAAGCTTATGGTGTGGATATTTGGTTGGGTACGGCTACGGCTACTGATATTTTTCAATACGCCCTGAAAATAAACAACCAACATTATGCGCATTTTTCGAATTTACTGCAGATGACCTTTGATGAGGCCCTTGTTTATTTCAATGATGATACGATAGATGTATTACACATAGATGGCATGCACGACTATGCTTCCGTACGGCATGACTTCGATACCTGGCTTCCTAAAATGAGCCCTTCGGGCGTGATCATCTTTCATGATTCCAACGTGCGCGAAAATGGTTTTGGTGTCTGGAAACTTTACGAGGAAATAAAAAACGATTACCCATCCTTTGAGTTTTTACACGGTCATGGTCTCGCCGTTGTGTGTACAGGACCCGACATACCAAGTGATTTTCTGGTGTTTTTGGAAAATGCACAGCATGATGCTTTTATTCAGCATCTGTTTGCTTCGCTGGGAAAAAAAGTATCCTTGGAGTACAATATAAGAAAATTACAATCGGAACTAACCGAGAAAACAGGCGCACTCCACGAGCAACAGTTCCTTGTGCGTACGTTGCAGCAGCAAAAAAACGAAGAGATGAGGGTGGCACCTGGCCATAAAAATCTCCAAAAAGAAAGAGCCGATGACATCGTTCAACTTGTTGCCGTACACCAAACCGAAACACCCAACAACAGCACTGCTCGACGCTTTCCCTTCGGAAAATTGGGCAGATTCATGCATGAACGCCGTTTGAAGTCAGCTGTCCTCAGAAGTGGGCTGTTTGACAAGTCTTACTACTTACAACACAACCCGGATGTAGCAGCATCCGGGTCATCGGCGGTCATGCATTATGTCAAATTCGGTGGTTTTGAAGGCCGAAAACCATGTTCCATATTCGACAGTGCGTACTACCTAAACGCTTATCCGGACGTAAAAAGTGCTGGTATGAACCCACTACTACACTTCATCGCCTATGGCAGGGCAGAAGGACGACGCATAAGTTAAATAGAGGAGCATGCAGATCAATGCCATTGTCGTAAATTATTTCACCGCAGATTTCATTCAACTGCTGGTAGATATTCTACTCCGAGAGCCGGAGATGGGATTGGTCGTTATTGCCGACAACAGCGGGGAAGACGCCATCGTAACCCTCTCTCAAAAAGATACCCGCATCAAAGTCATGCGGTTTGGCGACAACATCGGATTCGGCGCGGCTGTTAATCGGGCAGCACAGGCGTATCCGGCAGATTGGTTTTTGATCATCAACCCTGATACCGTGCCGGATGCCGGTTTTCTACAGCAATTGTTGCAAGGCGCCCTACAAACCAACGCACTGATTGCTGGTCCCCGATTTTTTTGGGATGACAACAAATTATTTAAGCTTCCACCAGCACTGGGGCATTCGTGGAGTATCCAATACAACATGGATATCGCCAAACAGTCCGCCATTGACGCTACATTGCTAGATGCACAGTGGACCATCCGACACGAGCGATTCTGGAAGACGGAGACACCATTTACGGA
>JBIPOY010000474.1:0-2893 GCA_044378705.1 Saprospiraceae bacterium | reverse complement strand
GCCAAACTATTGGCAGAACTTTTTTTTCAAATGAAGTCCCTAGATATCGCAGGGCAAAAATATTCGGTGATGGAGCGCGACATATCATTCCAACAAGTGTCTGTCGGCATCGGAGATGGGTTGGCGGATTTTCGGTTCGCCACACCTTGGATGTCACTCAATCAGCAGAACTACAGTGAATATCAACAAAAGAACGAGGAAGAGCGACGCGCATTCTTAGGGCGCATTCTTGTGGGAAATAGTCTGAGTTTCTTTAAGGGAGTAGGACTGAGGTTACCCGAAGGTGTTCGGGTGCTGGCGACAGTACGCCCGCAAGAGCAAAAACGAACGGGTTTCAAAGACAACTTGATGATGGCTTTTACGGGCGAATTCACGACCAATGCGCTGCTTCCAGATTGGATTGGATTGGGGAAGAGTGTTTCACGAGGTTATGGAGTAGTAGAAAGACTGAAATAACCCAAAATCATTTAAAATCCTGTACTAATCTACGAATAAACCAGATTATGCAACTTCATCTCAACACCTACGGCCTTTATCTGCATGTAAAAGATGCAATGTTTGACGTGCGCAAAAAGCAGGACAATGGTGCGTGGGCCAGCAATTTGGTGGCAGCCCACAAAGTAAAGAGTATCTGGCTGAATAAGGGCACGGCACTCAGCAGCGATGCGGTGGCGTTGGCATTGCAGCACAACGTAGACATTGTATTTTTGGAAAACAACGGCACTCCGCTGGGGCGGGTCTGGCATTCTAAATTGGGTAGTACGACGCTCATTCGCAAGCGACAGTTGGAAGCCAGTCTCGATGGAAGGGCATTAGAATGGGTAAAAAAATGGTTGTGCGACAAGGTGGACAATCAAGCTGATTTTATTAGAGATCTAAAAAAGCATCGCCCACAACACCATGGTTTTCTCACGGACAAAGTGGAGCGCTTGGAACGACTGCGCAGCAGTATTGCGGGGGCCACGGCTCCGCACCTTGACCATATTTCCAATAGTTTGCAGGGCTGGGAGGGTACGGCAGGGCGCTTGTATTTCGAGACAATAGCATTCGTGATGCCTATGGCATGGCAATTCACGGGCCGTAGCAGTCGACCCGCAAAAGATCCGTTCAACGCGCTTCTCAACTACGCTTATGGCGTGTTGTATGCCAGGGTAGAGCGTTCGCTGATATTGGCCGGGCTTGACCCCTTTTTGGGTTTCTTGCACCGTGACGACTATAACTTTAAAAGCTTGGTTTTTGATTTCATTGAACCTTACCGGACTTGGGCTGACAAAGTGGTTTTTACACTTTTTTCAGGAAAAAAAGTAAATCAAACGCATATTGAGGCGGTCACTGGCGGATTCAGTCTAAATTCAGAAGGTAAAAAACTACTGATGGAGCACTACAACAATTATTTGGAAGCTGATATAATTCGTTACAGCGGTCGAAATCGCACCCGTGCAACGATCTTACAACTGGAAGCGCACCGGTTTGCGCAGACGCTGTTGACAGGCGAGCCTTCTGAAGCTGAGTTGGAGCTTGTTGTACCCTGAAACTGATGCACAGACTTTCCACGTAATAAATATTAGGAAGGTTTAGTGAATGAGGCATACAAGCCACAAAAAAAAGACCAAAATATAATTCAACAATCACCAACAAATGATTCTGTGGGTTCTCTACGATATAGAAAATGATCGTGCTCGCAACCGAGTAGCAAAGTTTTGTAAACAGTCGGGGCTACACCGGGTTCAATATAGTTGTTTTCTTGGTATGATGGACGCGCATGAAAAAGATACGCTTCAACTTCGCATCGAAGACGAGATTAACACTGATACTGACAAGGTCTACATTTTTCCCATGAGCAAATCAGAATTGAGAGATACCATACTGTTAGGGCAAGCATTTGATAAAAAATTGATGACCGACGAGGTGCGAGCCTTGTTTTTCTAATTATAAAAATGTTTAGTATCACGCCATCGCACATCATTCAATATCTGTATTGTCCTCGGTTTACCTACTTTGAGTATGTATTACGGATCCCGCAGCATGAGGAGAAGCATTACAAAGTTATGCAAGGCCGTGAAATGCACGACCGAAAGGAGGCGCAGAACAGCGGCTATCTGCGTAGGCGTATTGGTGCTACGGCAAAACTGATCGATAGTTATCTAACCAATACGTTGCTTCGCGGTGAGATAGACGAGGTGCTGGAACTTTCTGATGGTACGATGGCGCCATTGGACTATAAATTTGCGAAGTGGGAAGACAAGTTGTACGATACCTATCGGACACAATTGATTTGCTACGCTTGGCTCATTGAAGAGAATTTTGGAAAGGCAGTAAACAGGGGTTACTTGGTATATACAAGAAGTAAAAACTACCTGCTGGAGGTACCCATCGCTAGGGCCGATATCGAGGTAGTACACCGTTCTGCAACAGAAATTCGGTCAATCCTTCAAAAAAACTTGTATCCGGCTGCGACAAAAGTCAAAAAAAGGTGCGATCATTGCACCTACAAGAATGTTTGTACACAATAGTGGAGTCTTTCCTGGTGAACATTTATTTTTATGATCAAAAAAATAGTTGTTAAATCATTGACAATGAATGTATTGCCTTTCCGAAAATTTTATAAAAAACTGTTTTTTGTCAGTTCTTTGAAAGACGAAATTAAAATTAAACGCGCAGTAAAAACCGTGTATCTTTTTGAATATCAATTAATTAATAATAATAACGGCCTCAAAAGCCAATTCCACTACAAGAAGGATTGAAACCGGATTATTCCGGCAGTATCATACTGACGCGTAAAAGCCTCAAAAGCCAATTCCACTACAAGAAGGATTGAAACCCCCTGCCCTGACGTGTTAAATGGAATTGCTTTTAGACCTCAAAAGCCAATTCCACTACAAGAAGGATTGAA
>JBIPOY010000128.1:0-8526 GCA_044378705.1 Saprospiraceae bacterium | reverse complement strand
TCTGAAGGCCTGCAACTGATTTTAGGCTTCACATTGTCCAGTACTTTTACGTCGGAATAGCATTTGTTGCCATTGATAGGCTCTGTGATGCGCACACGGTAGGTCTTGCCAATGTCTGCAGCCGTAAGATCGGCTGGCACCCATGGGCCGTTGCCAAATGGCGCAATTTTGTCAATTTCTACTACATAGTTGTCATAGCAACGGTATGGACCGCCGTCAAGAATGTCATCAGCATGTATCTTTCCTGTGCAGGTATTGTCTGCCAAAGCGATGGTAATGAAATCACTGCAAGTCAACACCCAAGTTGGGTTAGGATACTCTTTCACGGTGACAGAAAAAGAACACGTGGTTGAAAGGCCCGTTGCATCTGTGCAGCGAAATACGTTGACCGTAGTGCCAATCGGGAAATAAGAACCGGAAGGCAAGCCGCTCAACTGAACTGGCGCCTGGTTGGCAGCCGTCGAATAGCTTACAAAACCATTGTAAGAACGGTTTTGGAAGGTTGTTGCAAAAGGATATGCCTTACCTGAACCAGGGTTGGAAGAAACACGAAGGTTTGCATCAGAAACTTGACGTACACCATTGGTGTAGCGCATTGGCGCACCCGCTGTGCTGGTCAAATAGATACCCAGTGATTGGCCTGGAGCCAAAGTAATACCGTATCCTGGGATAGCAGTACCGGAACCCGGGCCGGAAGACGTTACAGCAATAGCACCCGCAAGCGTCCAAGCTGCCGGATTTTGATCGTTACCCACCCATGTAGCGGATGCGTTTGTAAAATACACTTCCATGGGCCATGTGCCGGCATCCAAAGATGGGCCAAACTGGGAAAGTGTCAATGGGTTTGAACCCAAGTTGACTACGTCAAACATAATACCTGATTGTCCGGTAGTACCGTCATAAGGGTGTGTAACCGATTGAATAACGGTAAAAGGACAGATATCACTGCAAGAAACGCTGTAGTTGTACGATTGCTCGCACTGGCCTCCATCGAGGTTAAATACAACGTTGCCCGGACAAGTGATGGTCGGTGGTGTGTTGTCAATAACTGTTATAGATTGATTGCCTGTGGTAATGATACCACCGCCGCAAGGATCAACCAATTCCCAGGTAACAATGTTGGAACCAACAGGAACGGTTAAGGTAGCGGGGCCGGCACCGGATACATCGGTAGGAAGACCACCGTTGATGCGGTATCTGAGTTGAGAGCCGGTGTTACAACCAACAGGCGCGAAAGTAGGAAAGGGTGTAGATACGGTTGCAAAACAGCTCAAAGCGCCCAAACCGGTGTTGACCGTTTGTGCTGCGGGTGCTGTCATGGCGCAAGGATCTTTTGTCACTTGGCGTACGACAGCTGTCCAGCCCGGATACGAGATGGAGTTGTCTGAGCGGAATTGAAAGGTGAGGGCTTCTGTAGGGTTAGCACCTACATCTGCAATACCCTTGCTGGCCGTTATCGTTCCAGGATTGATGTTCTGCCAGTTACCGGCGGGAAATCCTGCGAAAGTAGCGCCCTGAGGACCTGGAACTTGGTTTGTACCAACAGTATTACTGTTGTAGATGTAGAATGCATCGTAACCAGGCTCAAGCGAGAAGGTTGTGAAAGTCACCTGAATGCGGTGAGTAGCTGCGTTTGAAGGCAGGAAAGTGACATTTGCGTTGGCTCCGTTGTTGTAATTCAAGGTAGAACCACCACTGTCAAAGAAATTGAAGGAACATGTCGTTGGGGGCGCTATGGTAAATGGGCTGCCCGGCGTGACACCGTTGGCCGCTAAGTTCAGGTTCGTCTGTGCCTGCAAACTGCCGCACATGAACGCCCCAAAAAAGGCCATTAGTAAAATTAGTTTGCTGTTGCTCTTTTTCATGCGATGAGAATTGAAAGAAAAAACTTAATGTTGTTCTGTGTCCGTAATTTTTAAGTAGGAGGACATCCTACTCTGTGGAAACACAGTAAGTTTAATTGGTTAACATGATACGCGTCTCTGTGTGGAGTGCGCGCAGGGCAATTTTTGATGTGTAAGAGGCTTCCTTGGAAAAACCCAAGGTTGCTGCTGCCGTGAGCGACAGATCTAGCGACTCCGCTACCGTGGCTCCTTTACCAATTTCCACCACAATGGACTTGAAAAAGGCAATCCTACGAAGGGTATTGTCGTAGAGGGGGGTTCCTTCTGTCAGACCCGGCATTTGCTGGTTGAGCGTTTGCACTTGGCTGAGCAGAATAGTGGATACATCTTGGGCAGGTTTCCAGTTGTACGTAGCCGCATTTACTTTGGGCTGGATGGACTGGGCTTCTACCCGGCTGCTACAGAATAGACTCAATAGCAGGAAAAGCGTTGCGAGAAATATCCCTCCAGGGAGTTCTCTTTTGTTCAATTCACTCATTGTAAAAAATTTAGATTATGAAAAATTAGTGTGAGAAAAACTCCCTTCACGCACCCAAAACAGGCTTGCTACGGGAAATATCTTAGATGAAATTGATTCTGAAAAAACCGTTGGCCTCTTCAAGGCGGTAACTTCCAGGCTTTAATTCCTGAAAATTCAAAGACAAGGCTGTGATGATATCGTTGGGTAAGCGGCAGGGCTCACTTAGCGTCAGTACTCCCGTGCGAAACTGGGTACGCAAAAGTTTTATACACATCATCTCGCGCAAAATCACCAGCGATACACCATTTCCTCCTTCTAGGGGAAGCAAAACACCCGGCGCACTCTGACAATTACGGGTTGCACCACTTGGCTTGGGTAGGCTACCCAAGGCAGATATTTTGCACACGCCGGTACCCAAACAATCGGCCCTGGGGGAGCCAAAAACTACGTCACAACTCAACTGTTGCATCCCACTGGAAAGTTGACGCAAACCAAATACCGATCGAAGCATCGGCGCCTTGGCTTGGCTACCCATGGGGTGGTTTGTGTTGATGAAATTTCCCATAATGAGTCCTCGTTGAAATTTTATTAAAAAATATTTATTTGACCACGGAAGGGGGGCCTCCGTTGATGTTGTAGGTATGCGTTGTCACAGAATTAAACACCGATTAAATCCAAGCCCGTAATCTTGGCACCAATCAAATCTAAGCCCGTGATACAGGCGCCAATCAGGTCAAGTCCTGTGATGTTCGATGGGCCTTGATTTGCTTTCTGATGGGAAGTGGTTGGGTGTATCAGTGCGCTTTTCATGTGACTTTGTTTTTATTGTTTTTTATTCCTTTTGACATAGCAAAGGTCACGCGGAACGAAGGGGCAGCATAGGACACAAAGCAGGGTTTCGTCGCCCGCCTTTTTTTTTAAATTTTGCGTATTATTTTTAATAACATATTGATTATCAAATATTTATATCAAATATTTTACCCGTTTTTACCATCCATTTTTTGGCCACGATGCCCTTTTTAAGGCCTTTTCAACAGCCTTCTACCACCGGCTAAAAAGAGTTTCTGCTGTATTTTTATACCCATCATCGCATTTTTAAAGCCCCAAAAAGACAATGGGCTTCGAAAGCATAATCGCTTCGAAACCCATTGTCTTGCCAGGTTATGCGCCAAAATGCCTCACAACCGCTATCTTTGAGCGCCCGTTCTCAGGGACACCAACCAAGTATCATCATTCTTCAATTCTCTCGATTTTACCATGAAATTTGCCACCAAAGCAATACATGCCGGCATTGAACCCGACCCTTCTACCGGGGCGGTGATGACGCCTATTTTCCAAACCAGTACCTACCGGCAATCAGCCCCGGGTGTCCACCAAGGATACGAGTACGCCCGTACCCAAAATCCCACACGCTCAACCCTCGAACGAAACCTGGCAGCCCTTGAAAATGGCACAGACGCCATCTGCTTCGGATCAGGACTCGCCGCCCAAGATGCCGTGATGAAATTGCTGTCCTCCGGCAATGAAGTCTTGGCTGTCAATGATTTATATGGCGGTTCTTACCGCCAAATGGTGCGAATTTGGGGGCAATGGGGGCTGAAAAGCCGCTTCGTGGATATGTACGATGCCAACCACGTGGCGCGTGAAATCGGTCCTGATACCAAGCTTATTTGGATCGAGACACCCACCAACCCCATGCTGAACATTGTGGACATCCAAGCGGTATGCGACATTGCCCGGCAACACGGCATCATGACCTGTGTGGACAATACCTTCGCGTCGCCCTATCTGCAAAACCCGCTGGATCTGGGTGCCGACATCGTGCTTCACTCTGCCACCAAATACCTCGGCGGCCACTCAGATGTGGTGCATGGTTGTCTGATTGTACGGGATCCGGAACTCGCCCAACGACTGCATTTCATCCAAAATGCTTCCGGCGCCGTACCGGGCCCGCAAGATTGCTTCCTTATATTACGGGGGATCAAAACGCTGCACCTGCGTGTTCAACGTGCTTGTGAGAATGCCACGGTGATAGCCCATTATCTCTCCAAACATCCCAAAGTCGGGAAAGTGTACTGGCCAGGGTTTGAAACGCACCCCAACCACGCCGTTGCAAAAAAGCAAATGCGCATGTTTGGCGCCATGGTATCTTTCGATTTAAAGGAAAATACCCTAGAAAATGCCACTAAAATACTCAGCAACACTCATTTGTTTACCCTTGCCGAATCACTGGGTGGCGTTGAATCCCTCATCGGACACCCCGCCAGTATGACCCACGCCAGTATTCCCCGGGAAGAGCGACTCAAGGTTGGCCTCACCGATTCGCTGATTCGTCTCAGCGTAGGCATCGAGGATGTGGATGATTTGATCGGAGATCTGGAAGCTGCCCTGAGCAAGTAATCAATACTTGGGTGGTCGCCATAAAAAACGGGGCTTGCTCCAGTAAAGAGCAAGCCCCGCGTTTTTTTTGGGGGTATATTGGCCAATAAGCCATAAATCAACTTTGCTCCGCCCGCATTTGTGGGAAAAACAGCACTTCCTGAATGGAACTTTGTCCGGTAAACAACATCGCCAAACGATCAATTCCAAAGCCAATACCCGCAGTAGGTGGCATCCCATATTCAAGGGCACGAAGAAAATCTTCATCCATGGCCATGGCCTCCTCATCGCCACGGGCGGCAAGGCGCAATTGTTCCTCAAAGCGCTCCCGTTGTTCCATGGGGTCGTTGAGCTCAGAGTAGGCATTGGCCACTTCCTTGCCGTTGACAAACAATTCAAAACGCTCTACCAGGCCCGGTTTAGAGCGGTGTATCTTGGTGAGCGGTGACATTTCAACCGGATAGTCAATCAAAAAAGTGGGCTGAATCAGGTGAGCCTCCACCTTTTCACCAAATATCTCATCTATCAACTTGGCCTTACCCATGGAGGCATCCAATTCAATGTGTTGTTGCTTGCAATAGTTGCGCAATTCGGTTTCATCGGCTGTTTCTACGTTGATACCCGTGTACTGCCGAATGGCCTCGTACATGGTTAGACGGCGGTACGGACCGGCAAACTCAATAACATGCTCCCCTACCGCAACGGTCGTAGCACCATCCGTGTTCACCGCGCGGGCAACACGCTCTAGCATCTGCTCCGTTACATCCATCATCCAGTGGTAGTCTTTGTACGCTACATAGAATTCCAAAGCCGTAAATTCGGGATTGTGGGTGCGATCCATACCCTCATTCCGAAACATTTTGGCAAACTCATACACACCATCAAAACCGGCTACAATGAGCCTTTTCAAATACAACTCATTGGCAATGCGCAGGTACAACTGCATGTCCAGTGTGTTGTGGTGGGTGGTGAATGGTCTCGCCGCTGCACCACCATGAATGGGTTGCAAAATGGGCGTTTCTACCTCTAGGAGCCCCAATTCATCCAAGTATGCCCGCATCGTTTTGATCAATTTTGACCTTTTCAGGAAAATATCGCGAAACGATGGGTTCACCGTCAGGTCAACATACCGCATTCTGTAGCGCTGCTCCGGATCGGTGAATGCATCAAAAATATTGCCATCAGCATCTTTTTTGACCACCGGCAGGGGGCGCAAGCTTTTGGCCAAAAACTTGAATGAACGTACATGGACACTCACTTCGCCGGTCTTGGTACGAAAAGCAAAACCTTGCACCCCAATATAGTCGCCCAAATCAAGCAATTTCTTGATCACTGTGTCAAACATCGACGCGTCTTCACCCACCAAAAAGTCGTCGCGGCGGAGATACAACTGAATGCGCCCACTGGAATCCTGTAAATTCATGAAAAGTGCTTTTCCGGCCTCACGGCTGGCCATCACACGACCTGCGAGGGATATTTCCTGGTAATTCAGTCGGTTTTTGGTGCCATCTTCAAGCACCTCCTCCTGATAATGGGCAGCAACATCGGCCGCGAAAGCTGTTACCACATACTCCTCGGCGGGATAAGGCTCCACACCCATTTCGCGCAACTTGGCGAGCGACTCGCGGCGCAAAAGTTCTTGTTCGGTCATATTTATAAAAAGCAAGTCGCTTCCTTTCAGATCAATTGAAGCGACAGATTGAATGAAATGAAGGCGCAAAAGTAGCGCAATTCACAAAATAATTCGCCTCAATTCACCTTTATCACCTTGATTCGATACACCTTTCCGGCTGTGGTAACCCGAAAAATTAACATCCCCACCGGCAATCCTGCTCCATCAATCCAACATGTTCCTGCTCGGTTGCCGGCTGCAGTGCGCAATACCATCCCCCGGGTATCCAATATTTCTACGTGATCAATGGATACCTCTGACGCTATCTGCCAACCAACTGACCCGGGATTGGGCCCTATTTTCAGTGGAAACGCCTGCTCCTCCGCAGTACCCGTGCCGCTGCAATCAAGTTGATTCAGATACCCCCACATCGCATTGTCAAACAAAATGGGCACGTCGTTGCCCCCGGCGCCGGTGAAGCCGGCATCATCACCCATACGCACCACCACCCAACCCTTTGATGGAACCACGTGAATTTTTTGGTCATTTTTACCCAAGGCTGCAATGAGATCATGGGGCGCGTTGGGAATCAGGCTCCCCGGTATTGTCCACTGCAAACCCGGCACCATAAAATTTTCCTGCCCATTCAACCACCACAGGTAGCCGTACCCCTTGTTCATATTTTGGGAAACATGGGTCATGGCTTGAAAATAGGCGCCATCGTGCAACAAAGTGTCTCCATCCCACACGCCTTGCGCCAGTATGAGTAGCCCAAAACGCGCCATATCCCTCGTTTTACTGTAAAAAACATCTTGAAACCACAAGCCTTTCATGCCTGTTCGATCGAGTAGGTGTGACTTCGTAAACTGATTGATCGTCTGTCCGCTGGCGCCCGCTATAATATCTTGTAGCAGCCGGTAGGGGCCCGTGTGGTACGCCCATCGGGTACCCGCATCTGTCAGGTACTGAAGACAAGAGGGCGCCGTACAATAATTGGGGTCGGGTTGGGGCGGCGTAGGCTCGTATGCATCATCAAGCCCACTTGTCATGGTGAGTTGGTGACGGAGGGTAATCATAGCCTCTTTTTCGGGCGGTGCTGACGTCCATCCAACCCCGAGATAATCGCTGGCTTTGTCCTGAATATCGAGCAATCCATCCTCTTGGGCCTGGCCTACCAGAAAAGCCGTGAGCGATTTGCCTGCAGAAGCCCAATACCAAACAGAATCCGGCACAAAAGTGCCAAAATATTTTTCCAACACAATTTTTCCGTCTTTCAACAGCATGAAAGATTTGGTATGACTCTCTTCCAGAAAATGGTACAAACTGTCTATCCGATCTGGGCAAAACTGCTGACTGACCGGCGTAAGTAATTGCCAATTGGTACCAATTTTGGGTGGAAAATACAATCCTTGGTTTTGAGCTGAAACATTTCGCAGGTTAAAAAACATGAAAAATGAGAACACAAGGCATGGAGGAATTATGAACAGTTTGTAGCGGGATAACATATTAATATATAATTTAATGCTTTAAGAAGTGGAAAAGACATGGCCGGTTTGTAGCCATGAAACTTTGATATTTGACAATTTAAACGACGAATGGTTTATCTGAAGTAAAACTACTGCAATGGCGCGCCGTATGGCCCAAAAAGGCCCGTGTGCCATAAATGGCGTACATAAATATGGTACTTCAACGCAACTACACCGAACGCCGTGTGCGTATTGTGATAAATAAAGCAGCTACTTTAAAATCGCGCCTTTAAAATCGCCTAAATTAGCGGCATCTTTTAGTGTTCAAACGTTACCTCCTGATGCGATTTTTCTGTTTTTACTGCCTGTTACTGGTAATACTCTGTCTTCCCAACCACGCTCAAGCACAACTTGACTCCATCCACTGGCTTCCGCCCATGCATGGCCGGTCTGAATTGGGACCACAATATCTCTACCTTTCTACGCCAGAACAAGACCCCTTCCCCATTACCATTCGGGATGGCGGTGGCAATGTACTTGGGACGGTGATCATTTCCAATGCCCTACCTGGGCGTTGGAGCATTGGCAGTTCGGGCAATACCGCCGTCATGGTATTGGAAAACGATCTCCACAAACCCATGAAAGACAAGGGATTGGTGTTGGTGGGCGAAAAAAAATTCTATGTAAATTTCAGGTTTCACAGCG
>JBIPOY010000473.1:0-2898 GCA_044378705.1 Saprospiraceae bacterium | reverse complement strand
CGTTAAGTGTGACACTACTTTGATGTCCAACGGATTGGTTCTGTCCATTATCTTAAGTCCATCATCGCACAAAAATAAATGATGGTTGGTGATGGCCAATCCAAAGGGTCGTGTCATGGAATATGACTTAAGAAGAGTGGCATTTTCGAGATGTTCAATTCCGATAACGTCCAATTGGTTGATGGTACCATTGCAGTTGGTTCCATCGTGGATGGTCACAAAGGCATACTGATCATCACACACAACCGGGTCGCAACCTGTTGCGTGGGCAAAAACAGATTCTAATACCGGATGGGCAGGATTGCTGTTGTTGAACAGGTAAACACCGTTTTGAGAACCGATGAAGAGGCGATCTTTCCAAGGAAAGATGGTTTCAGCATTCCAACCCAGCCAAACAGAATCACTGGAAACAGGGCAGCCGGGATCTGAGAGAGACCAAGACCGAAGCAGTGAATTGTCTACGGTGTACAAAAACTGATCTGCAAGCCCAAAACGGGCATAAGATCCTGACTTTCCAACACCGGAGGGCAATCCGGTACTGTTTGCAAATTTGATACTGTTGTCAAATAAGCCACTTTGTACCAAAATAACATCCCCTTCCGAAAACCATTGCTGTTCCCAACGATAATCATCACAGGCAACTTTTTCAGTTACAGAGGTTTGTTGGTAGTCAACCAGAAATCCATGCACGGGGTCGTATCCAAACAAGGGAAACACGTTTTCTGCCCGACAGACAACCTGTGGGCTACTGATGTTCTGAATATCAATGGTCAGCAGGTCAACGTATTGATCAACGTAGAGGTAATGATCCCGGATGGCCATGTCCACATTTCCTGGAATATTCCAAAAGGCAATGGGCTTGGGGTTCACGGGGTCGCTGTTGTCAAAAACATGGATACCCTGTTGTTTTTCATTGATAAACAAGTAGTTATCAAATGTGTAGATTTTGCCGGGCGTATGAAGGGTACGTGGTGATTCAGATGTAATATCCGTTCTGATCTCAGAGACTGCTTTGTAAATAGGATCAAATCGAATGTAAGTACGTACGGAAGTACATTCATCGCGGAGACAACCGCTCAAAAGGGCGATGGAAAATAGGCTGGTGAGGGTGAGCAGACGGAATTTCATACGAATGGGTGCTTTTTAATGAAAAAAGGAGACTAGAAAGCGCCGACAAGCGGTACTCACTACGTAAGACACTCAAACGGAGGGTTGGGGTTGGGTGGCCGTGTATTTTTTATAAAAAGGCGTGAAACGCTAGCTTGCTTCGAACACCAGCGCCTCATGTCCCAGTTGCCTGAAATCCACCAAAGTAACAGCAGAAACGCCTTGTTCAGGCATATAAACACCGTAAATAGTATCTACGGCGGCCATGGTGGCTTTGTTGTGCGTGACGACGATGAATTGAGAATCGGCGGAGAATTGCCGAATGATGCGGTTGAATTTTTCAATATTGGCATCATCCAGGGGTGCATCAACTTCGTCGAAGATACAGAAAGGGGCTGGTTTCAGCAGGTAGAGTGCAAAGAGGAGTGCAGTTGCGGTGAGTGTTTTTTCGCCGCCGGAAAGTTGAGCGATTGTTTGCGGTCTTTTACCTTTAGGCTTGGCGATGATGTTGATGTCAGAGTCAAGCGGATTGTTGGGGTTGGTGAGGAGTAGGTCTGCGGAGTCGTCTTCGGTGAAGAGGGTACGGAATACTTTAATAAAATTCTCGCGCACTTGAGCGAAGGATTCGAGGAATCGCGCAGTGGCAGTTTCTTCAATTTCCTTCATTGTTTGCAATAGATTTTCTTTGGCATTGTTGATGTCATCGCGTTGTCCGGCGATGGTATCGTGTCTATCTTTTATTTCGTTGTAGGCTTCTATGGCCATGGGGTTTATTTCTCCATAGTTGTCGAGTTTGCGTTTGAGGCTATTGACGTCTTTTTCAAGGGCATCACGGTTGTATTGCGTGTTGGGTTCTTGGTTGATCACATCGTTTACGCCGAGGCCAAATTCTGCCCGCAGCCGTTCTCCGATGGAGGTGATTTCAAATTTCACGTCAGAAAATTTTTCTTTCAGTCGGTTGACCAGCCCTTGTAATTCTTGCTGTTTACGGAAGTTGTCACGCTGTTTATTTTCGAGTTCGTGAATTTCATTGCGTGCTTTAAAGTAGGCCTGTTCCACACCGCTTAGCGTGGCTTCCTTTTGTTTTTTATCAGCGTAAGCGGTTTTCAAATCTGTTAGAATCTGTTGGATTTCCGTTTCAAGGAGTTCCGTTTCGTCGGTATTTTTGGCGAGGGTTGTTTGGGCGGTGGAGAGTCCTTGTCGCAAGTCATCTCGTCGTTTTTCCCGGAAGGTCAATTCTTGTCGGAAAGTGTTGACTTTATTTTGTTGACGAATGAATTCAATATTTTTTTGATTGAAAGTGGAGCTGGCCAAGCTGAGTTGTTCAGCCACGTTTCGAAAGGAGCCATCGGCATTGGTAAGGCGGTCTCGGATGGCTTCTGCGGCGCTATTTTTGGCTTTGAGTTGGTTTTCAATCAGGCCGTTGCTTTCCGTCAGGTGGCTGATTCGCTGATTGGCATCCCCGGCCTGAGCGTCAAAATTTGCCACAAAAGCTGCGATATTATCCAATTTGGCTTGCATACCTGCTTTTTCCTGACTCAATCGGTTGTGGGTTCCTCTTTCTTGTTGTAGGAGAGCCGTTTGGTCGGCACTTTTCAGAGAGAGCACATGGGCCCTCAATATTCCCAATTGGGTATTGAGTTGGGCTTCGGTGTCCTCGAATTGTTTGATTTCGGTTTCTAAAATTTCGAGGTTTTTCTTCCGGCCAATTTTTTTTCCTTCAAAGAGCCCGACAGATCCGCCGCTTAGGCTGAATTTTCGTTTAACATAGGTTCCCGATTTGGAGAGGAT
>JBIPOY010000005.1:0-24385 GCA_044378705.1 Saprospiraceae bacterium | reverse complement strand
AAAATACCCGGTTACAACGCCAACCATGAAGAACGATTCTAGGTAGTTCATCAAGCTGATATGCTCTTTTTGGTTTTTCGTAACCAGCCCAATGGTGGCTAAAACAGATATTTTTATGAGTGCAAAACTGCTGCCTGCCGCAGCAAACAATAGTTTGGTTGCCCAAAAACCCGGCACCATAGGTACAAGAAAACAAGCAACCGTCACCAAGCCCAACCCCACCAACATGGCGCGCTTGTACCCGATACGTACAATATAAGACGATACCAAAAATGAAACAAGGGCTACACTAATATCTTTAAAGGCTTCCAATACCGAGGCCGAGCCCTGTGTAATACCGTAGTTGTTTTGAACCTGAAGAATGACGGTGCCAACGCTGTTGAGCAGGATGGCAAAAACGAAATAATTCAGAAAGAGCGAGACTTTAATTTGCCAGTGCTGCATGGGTGAAATTGTTCGTAATAAAAACCTGACAATGACGTCACGAGCAAATCTACACCTTGTTTTGTAGGATGGTTCAGTTATTGCCTAAAATTCGTAACACTTTATCTTTCGCAAGTTCCTACCACTCCGCGTGCTGTGCCCCCCCCCCGATACGCTACCTCTCCGTCGAAGTCCCATCGAAAAAGGAATAAGTGTCCAAGATACCACCGTATCATTCCGGAACGTAAATAAGGGTTGCAGAATTGTCTGGACGAAAAAGGTCATTGGCACAGCGATACAGGTCTTCGGGGGTTACCTTCAGGTAAATATCAACCTCATCGTTCATCAACTCTGCGCGGTCCAGCAGTTCGTAGTAGGCAAGGTTTTGAGCCTTGTTGAGCGCGCTGGTTTCAGAAAAAACGACTGTACTTTCAAATTTGTGTTGAATCTTCTCGAGTTCCCGCGTATCGATTTGTTCTTTTTTGAGCAATTCCAACTCTTCCCAAATAGCCGCAATGGCCACTTCTGTCGATACCCCCTCTGCAGGGCGTCCTTCTATCACAAACAAACCCGGATCAAGATTGGCCGTTATGTACGCGTCAATTTGAGAAAATGTTTGGCGCTCTTTCAACAGACGACGGTACAGCCTAGACGAATGACCCTGCGCCAATACATCACTCAACAAATCAACCGCATAGAAATCAGGGTCGAGTCGAGCGGGGGTGCGGAAGGCTAAATAGATGGCTGTAACAGGCACCTTGGCAATCACTTCGCGCCAGGCCGGGCCTTCCTGCGCGGGTTCTTCGGGCAAGTGCCGAATGGGCAGTGTCCCGGCGGGAATACCTCCAAACCATTTTTCAGCCAGTGCGGCGGCCTCATCCGGGTCAATGTTCCCGGCAATACTCAAGACCGCGTTGGAGGGGGTGTACCACGATTGATAAAAAGACCGAACATCTTCCAGACTGGCATTTTCAACATGTTCAGGTACCAAGCCAATGACCGGCCATCGGTAGGGATGTTTGTGGTACATCAGTTCCGAGAGGTGGTGCCAAGAGTCGCCATAAGGCTCATTCAAACAGGTTTCTTTGAACTCTTCCACCACGACTTTTCGCTGCACATCCAGCGCTTTTTTGGAGATATTGAGCGCCAGCATTCGATCACTTTCAAGCCAAAGCGCGGTCTCTAGGTTTTCGGAGGGCAATATCTCGTAAAAGGTCGTATAATCGTTGGTGGTAAAAGCATTGTTTTCACCGCCGGCGTGCTGGAGGGGCTCATCGAAGTCGGGAACGTTTTTACTTCCGGCAAACATCAAGTGCTCAAAAAGGTGCGCAAAGCCGGTCTTGTCAGCATTTTCGTCTCTAGAACCCACAAAATAGGAGACATTGACGGCCACCAAGGGTGTACTTCTGTCTTCATGTACCAATATTCGCAGGCCATTGGAAAGTATCGTTCGGGTAAATTGTACCATTGTGAGGAGGGGGTTTTGTGTTGCAGTAACAACTGAGGTAGCCGCTTCTGAGAGAAAAAAATGACTTTTTGAGCCCGGGGGCCTGCTACCAAACCAGTTAACTGTTGCAAAAGTCATCAATTACCGGCGTTGTACAAGGTTTTTTTTCGCATCCGCAGGGCTATCGGATAAATAGTCACCCCCGACTCGTCTTATAGAAAGCACCTTTGGCGCAAAAAAGCGCTCGTTGGCAGGAGCCAAGGAGCGCTTTGATAAATAAAAATTGGGCCGCAATTAAAAATGGTGTCTTTGACAACGCCCACAGCGGTAGAGCTTGTTCTGGAATTGGTTTTGAGCCGAAAGCGAGCAAAAATTATTTCAGGCAAGGCAAAATTTACAGTCGTACGCGGACGATCCGGCGAAAATTTTAACGCTGGATGACATAAATTTGTCCGATTAAAGGCCGAAATCCAATTCCCAAAAAAACACTTAGGCTTCTTTCAGAATTTTTTGGCCGAAAACGACAAGTAAGAGCAGGAGACAGGTTAGTATAACCATAGGATTAAACGATTTTTGAGTGAGAAAATACGTTGACGATACAAATTTGCTTTATTTCTTACAAAAACGAAGCCAAGTATTCGTTTCGTCTTTACTGCCTCAACTTTAATTTGTCGTTAACATACAGGAATGGAATATTTGCCTTGTCGATGAATTGTTGAATAAGCCAAGCCAAACCCATCACCAAACCACATCCCAGCGGGTTATACCAGAGAAATGCATCTTTGTTTACTCCAAAAAACAACCCTATTACCACTATTTCTGATACCACGGCCGCTATAAACACCGCCTTCCCTTTTACTTTTTTTAGAAAAAATGCTGTAAAAAAAATACCCAAAATGGTCCCATAAAACAAAGACCCAATCATATTGACCGCCTGGATAAGATTTTCTGAGAGCGAAGCAAAAATCGCAAATACCACAATGAAGCAGCCCCACAATACGACGGCCCACTTTGAAGCACGTAGATAATGGGCGTCAGACCGACCCGGCACCAACGATCTGCGGTAAATGTCTGACACGGATGTCGCCGCCAACGCACTGAGCTCAGACGCCGTTGTACTCCAAGAGGCACAGAAAATCATGGCCAATATCAACCCCACAACCCCCTTGGGAATATGCCCCAATACATAATTAATGAATACATAATCCTTGTCTTTGACATCCGTACCCGGGCCCACTTCTGTGATGAGTTGCGACGCTTGTGCGCGGATGCCTTGGCGTTCCTTTTCAAGTGATTGGAGGGCCTCAATGGCCACCTCGGCCTGTACGCCATCCTCCCCTTTTCGAGCCTTGGTAAGACGATCTATTGCGTCTTTTTTCTTTGAAAAAATCACTGCATCATCGCGCTCAAGTTGTCGATAAGTAACCTCTTGCGGGGTCCCCTTGAGCAACGCAACATTGGCCTGGTTGAAATGTAGCGGTGGTTGGTTGAACTGAAAGAAAACCCATACCATTACCCCAACAGAAAGTACCAAGAACTGCATGGGAATTTTCATAAAACCATTGAATAAAAGCCCTATTCTACTCTCTCGCAAGGTTTTTCCGGAAAGATAGCGCCCTACCTGGCTCTGATCGGTGCCAAAATACGAGAGAAATAGAAAGGTTGCACCCAACACGCCTGACCATACATTGTAACGATCATTCCAGCTAAAACTCCAGTCAAGTACTTGGGTTTTGCCCCCCACACCGGCTAGCTGCCAAGCCTCCGATACGCCAACACCCTCAGGAAGGCTTTTTACAATGAGCAAAAAAGCCAATATCAACCCGCTCAACATCACAGCCATCTGCAACTCTTGGGTGCGGCTTACCGCAGCGCTACCACCCGAAACCGTATAAAACACAACAAAAATTGCCATGAAAAAATTGGTCAGCGCTAGGTTCCAACCAAACACCGCACACAGTATAATGCTTGGCGCCAGAATACTGATGGCAGCAGCCATACCCCGCTGAATGAGAAAAAGTACCGCAGTAAGGCTTCTAATCCGCAGATCGAAACGTTGCTCCAGAAACTCGTAGGCAGTTGTTACGCGCAACTTGTAATAAATCGGCAACACAAAAAAAGCGAGGAACAACATGGCAATGGGCATACCCAAATAAAACTGCACAAACTGCATACCATCCGAAAACGCCTGTCCTGGCGTACTCAAAAAGGTAATTGCGCTGGCCTGCGTGGCCATAATACTCAGGCCAATGGTCCACCATGGCAAGTCGCGCTTGCCGGCCAAAAAATCATCACTGCCTGCAACCGAGTTGCGGCTTTTCCAAATGCCGTACAACACAACCAAACCCAAAGTACCTATCAGTACAAACCAATCAAGAAGATGCATATTTTTTTCGTTGGAATTTTCAATGGTTCGTGAACAATGGTTCGTAAAGAAATAGGCTCTTCCGACTTTCTTTACGAACCATTGAATTTATGGCACAAGGTGCTAAAGGGAGGCATAAATAATGGCGCCCAAAGCAAGCAGAAAAAGCAACCACGCCCAAATACTGAGACTATTTTCCCGCCACACATTGAACAACTTTTCCATGATGTTGCGCCAGTCAAGGTCGCCACCACCGTACCTGGTTGCCGGCTCGTGCACCAACACAAAATAACGGCGTTGCCCTTTTCGCGCCTGGTCGCCATGTTTGGTCAAAATCAAAAAATCCTCATTCATGAAACGAACGTCAAACAGCTCTCCTCTTCCTCCCATCTCCACCACTAGGCTATTGTATTCGCCCAATCTACGCCAATTACCTTTCATGAGGTTGCCATCGATGGAGAGCATATACTCTCCTCCGGCATTGAAAATATGCAGAATGGCCTCGTGAAACCCTTCTTCCTGACGAATTTCTTTCCAGCGTTTGCCCAACCAAAACCGCTCTTCCTGAAGATCCTCCCCGTGCGGCACTACCTTGGGCACTATAAAATCTAGGTATGCATCCATATCCCCCAGGTCTTTAGGCAAGTCCGGACTGAATACTTTTGAAATCTCTTTGTAAATGGCCATCTGTTGTGAAAGTCTGAACGCGGTGTAAAATTCGACAAAACACTGGCATTGATCAACTTTTTTTGATTTTCATTGAAAAACAGGGTAATTTTTTGAAATTTGCACCCATGAAACGCATTGTTTTACCCAATGGCAAGCACGTTGCCCTCCATTTCATCGGAAAAAAAATTACCCCGGGCGCCATACCGCTACTGCTGCTACACGGTTTTTGTGAAGACTCCTCCTTGTGGAATACACTGGCACCCTACTTACAAGAAATACCGGTGTTAGCCATTGATCTCCCGGGGTTTGGCCTTTCTGATGCTCCCGAATCACCCACCATGGCCGCCTATGCCGCTGTCGTCAATGGAGTGCTAGACAGCCTGTCTGTACCACGCTGCGTCCTCGTAGGTCATTCTTTGGGGGGCTATGTTGCCCTCGAATTTGCCGCCACCTGTGGGGAAAGGCTTGCCGGCATAGGGCTATTCCACTCCCATGCCTTACCCGACAATGAGGAAAGAAAAGCAGGGCGGATGCGGGGCATTGCCATGCTCGAAGCGGGTAAGCGAGATTTATATGTTGCACAACTTTTCCCAAATCTATTTACGCCCAATTACGCCCTAGAAAACCCGAAAATACTCCAGACAATGATTGAAACAGGACAGAAACAGTCGGCAGCAGGCATATCGGCAGCGCTCTCGGCCATGATGTCGCGACTCGATCACCGGGCAACACTCCGTGGTACGACTTTTCCGGTCATGTTTCTGTTGGGTGCCGAAGATGGACTGGTATCGGTATCGGAATCTTGGCATTCCACCCTCTTGCCGGCATGTACTTCCATCACCATCATGCCCAAAGTAGCGCACATGGGCATGTTTGAAGCGCCCCAAGAAAGTGCAGCTGCGTTAACAGCTTTTTATGCACTCACCCAGACCTTGGTTATGTCACCCTGTACAGCCCCACTTTGAGGTGATAGACGAGCGCCGCCTCGAGTGGACGCAAGTAAGACCTGCTATTTTTCGGAAACAAACCGTACCCGTGGATCGGCCCACACGTACATCAAATCTGCTAGTAGGTTGCCCAGCATGGTAAAAACCGCCCCGGCCATCAGGATGGCTGATAGGACCGCCAAATCGTGGCCCATGAACGCCGTTTGCGCCTTCAGACCCATCCCGGGGAAATTAAACAGCGTTTCAATGACCAGTGAACCGGTAAGCATGGCTGAGAAAACAGAAGAGAAAAGGGTAATAGCCGGGAACATTGCGTTGCGAAAAGCATGTATCCAATACACATCGTCTTCCGGCACTCCCTTGGCACGAGCGGTTCGAATATAATCAGCACCCAAGGTTTCGAGCATGCCACCACGCATTTGCAAGGTGATTATTGACAGTGAGTACAGGGTCATCACCAGTATTGGCAACAAGAACTTGGGTAGTTTCCCACTAAACCACGCCGGAAAAGACTCCCTGCTCATATTCCACGCATCTGAAATATCCAAGTACGGATTTGGTATGATGGGTTTGCCCACCAAAGGACTACAAAATAGCAACACAAGCAACGATCCCACCCAGAATACCGGCATGGCATGTAAGAAAACAAGCACTCTTTGTATCCAACGATCGAAGCAGCGCCCTTTTCTCCGAGCCATTTCAACCCCGAGCGGAATGGAAATCAAATAGGCGAAAAACAGGGAAATACCATTGATCGAAAGGGTGGCAAAAAGCGCTGGTTTGAGCTCCTGCCATACCGGCAATTGCTTTTTTGTCAAACCCCAGTTTCCCGTTAGAAAACCCACCAACCAATGGTGGTATTGATTGTTGGTTCCATACCAACAAACGGCGGGCGTCCATTTTTTTAAGGGATTACTTGTTTGACAAACGGCAGCCGTTTTATCCCGCAGGGTATCCATGACGGCACGGAAGGGGGGGCTTGTATTTTCGATGGGACGACACATAGAATCCGTCTTATGAAAGACTTCCTCCAGCCGATCCAGACGATTTTGGGTAGAAAGATCGAGCAGTACCAAGCGCAGCACAGGCTTTTCTTGCAGTGTGTCGGGTAGGATATCCACCGTTTGGAGCGCCTGGAAAACGGCCTTTTCAAAAGCACACGTGGCACCCCAATCACCATTTTGAGCGGCCATCGCGACAAGTCTGTTGCGCCGATCGAGGGGGTAAACACCCCAGGTGGTATCCGGATAAACAGCCGTGGTAAGGGCCGCGTAAAACAATGGCTTATCTATACCGAGCAAAGCAGCTTTCCGGCGATAATTATCGGCGTTTTGGTTCACATCAAACGAATATTGAAGCGCCTCTTCTCCAAAAGCACTTACAACAGGGTCGCCTGGGGCACTGTGACTCAGGCCAAATACTGCCATGGAAATCAGCAGCAACGTAGGAATGGAAATTGCGATTCTTCGAAGTACGTACCGCAACATTGTCGTGTCGTTTGATGCCGAAAATTATTGGGAAACGTCATCCTGGTCCGACATTTTGCGCAGACGCAGGTCCTCCGGATCCATCTCTTTTTCACGTTGACGCTGTACCCAACTAACCACCCAAATACTCACCTCATACAACACAAGCAACGGTATGGCTACGAGCGTCTGTGACACCACATCCGGAGGGGTAATGATCGCGGCAACAATCAAAATCACCACGATGGCATGACGGCGATACTCACGTAAAAAAGATGCGCCGATCAGTCCCATCCGCGCAAAGAAATAGGCCGCAATCGGCATCTGAAAAATAAAACCCGTCGGGATGGTAAACATGGTCATGTATGTCACGTATGAATCCAGGGTAGGGGCCACCTCCAACCCTTCCAGGGTAAATCCAGCCAGAAAACTGATGGAAAATGGCGCTATAACATAATAACCAAACAGTACCCCCAATAAAAACAAAAACGTACAAATAAACACCACCCCTCGCACCGCATTCCGCTCGTGTGCATGCAAACCGGGGCTGATAAACTTCCAAAATTCCCAAAAAATAAACGGAAAAGCAACGATAACACCCAACCAAAACGAAACATACATCACCTCCATGATCACCTCCCCCAACTGCCGGGTAATGAGGGTAAACGTCGGTGGCGTAAAACACATCGCCTCACCCAAACCCATCCCGTGGGAGGCACTGCAAAGCACTCTGTACGTGGGAAAATCGGCACTGCGTGGACCAAAAATAATCGTGTTAAAAACAAAATCTTTGTAGATAAACGCTATGGTTGCAATCACCATGATGGCCAGTGCTGAGCGTACAATGTGCTTGCGCAGTTCGCTGATATGGTCAAAAAAAGACATTTCACCGCGTTCACTGTTCAAGCGGTCATGTTCGTGTTGTTGATCGAGTGGCATATTGACATCTAAGTGTGGCCAGGTAGAATAGCCGGTATTGCACTGCACGGTATCTAGTTACTTTCCCGTTTGCAAAGGTGGAAAAAAGTAGTCTTTCTCAGACCGTTACACCCTACTAAAATTACTGGTAACCCTTTTTGCGCACTGCAAATGTAAAAGGTTAATGGTGTAGACGTATCAATAGCAGCTTGTTATCGTCTGATTAACGTTTTTGGGGGTGAAGCGCAGACCTTGTTGGCTTGTTTATTTGTGACTTCTTGGCTGGCGCGCTACCTGGCAAAGGAAGATCCACTTTTTTGTGCGAGAAGCGACTACCTAAATAGTTACGTTTATTTACAACTGGTTAGGTTTATTTATAAAAAAAACAACCTGATTTTATTAAAAAAAACAACAGGAATTACCTTTGGGCGCCGACATTGAAAACCGGCCTTGTAAACGATGCACAACCCTATTTTACTCACCTTTATCGCTTTGTATTTATTGGGCACGGTAGGTATTGGTTGGTGGGCCTCCAGCAGGGTAAAAACCACCGCTGATTTTGTGGTGGCTGGAAAGCGACTGCCTATGTTTATGGTGGCCTGTGCTCTTTTTGCCACTTGGTTTGGCTCCGAGACGGTCATGGGAGCCTCTGCTGAATTCGCCCAACACGGATTGCTGGGCGTAATTGAAGATCCTTTTGGAGCAGCTTTGTGCCTACTCATGGCTGGTTTGCTGGTGGCACGGCCTTTGTACAATCTGAAAATCCTGACTTTCAACGATTTTTTTCGCATTCGTTTTGGCAGAACAACAGAAATAACCTCGGCGTTTTTCATGGTACCATCGTACTTTAGTTGGATAACAGCCCAGATTGTTGCCCTTGCCATCGTATTAAATACAGTCAGCGGTATTCCGTATCACTGGGGGGTATTCACCTGCACCTCGATGGTACTTGCCTACACCTACGTTGGCGGTATGTGGTCTGTAACCATCACTGATTTTGTTCAAACGATCGCGATTATTATTGGACTGTTGGCCTTGGTCATATCTTTGGTGGTACAAGTTGGCGGATTCGGCAACATGGTAGCTTCAGCGCCGGAAGGGTTTTTTCAATTTTTTCCTGAAAACAAGCCCACGAACATCATCCACTGGTTTGCAGCGTGGATCACCATCGGGTTGGGCAGCGTACCCCAGCAAGATGTTTTTCAACGCGTCATGTCAGCAAAAAGCGAACGCACATCCGTACTTGCCTGCTATACAGCATCCTTGATGTACCTTTCTGTGGCCATGCTGCCCCTCATCATTGCCTTTTGCGGGCGAATGCTATATCCGGAACTATTGGAAGGAGACGCACAAATGATGATTCCTCGCATGGTATTGCAGCACAGCGGCTTGGGCATGCAAATTCTCTTTTTCGGCGCGCTCCTTTCTGCTATCCTCAGTACTTGTAGCGGAGCCATGTTGGCGCCGGCCACCGTTATTGGCGAAAACTTGGTTCGGCCTTTCTACAAAAACATGACAGATGCCGGGCTGCTTCGGATCATGCGTTGGTCGGTGGTAGGGGTGGCATTGGTATCGGGTTCCATGGCGCTCCTACGCAACAATATTTATGCGTTGGTCGGTGAATCTTCCGCTTTCAGCCTGGTATCCCTCTTCACCCCATTGATAGCCGGTTTGTACTGGAAACGCGCCACCAGTTTGGGGGCCATCCTCTCTATGGTGGCTGGAATGGCCACCTGGTTTGCTACCACATCCACCCTCCCGGACTTGGTAGAATCGGGTTCCCTTGAGGGTGCCGCAGCAATACTGGCCGATATTCCCCCCATTTTGTACGGACTCTTGGCCAGTATGTTGGGCATGGTGGCCGGAAGTTTGTTTTCACCGGCTCAATCAACATCAGAAGGTAGCTACTGAGATGGTCGTGTCTGAGATAAATAAAAGCGGCAGATTTTTACCGGCAGCAGTAATTTTGTAGTCAACACAAAGTGGTTTTGAATGAAGTGTGATTGCCATCATTTTAAAATCGTAACTGGCTAGGTGGCACGCAGAAACAAACCGGTAAAACGTATGTTGTTGAGTACTGCCGGGTGCCGCCAAAGGCATCACAAAACTGGTGATTCCTGTAGCCCTTCAATGGTGTATCTTTGGGACAAATTATAGCCCTATCACTCCATCAACCGTGCAGGGCCCTCAACAACTTACGTATGGAAAAACAGAATGCAGTGCGCCTCTCGCTGGAATTTACTTGGTGGATCATCACAGCAGTGGTGGTGTGGGCCGTCCTTTCACCCATAGACAATGCCATGTACCTTTGGCCGTTCCGAAACTGGAACATAATATTTATTGTTTCCGTGGTGACCTTTGCCCGCTACATTTTTTTGTTAAAGTACACATTTTTGGCGAAACAGCAAATCGCAAAAATCGTGCTGTTACTACTCATGTTTCCGGCGACATTTATGTACATCAATGGCATCAGTGATTTCATGACCTTTATTGAAGAGAAAACTTGGGATCCACTGACAGGCCACCTCCCGGCCATCGAAAAAATGTCCACCGAACGGTATATTTGGAACGAAATGTTGTTTTTTGGGGTAGGAAGTGTCCTCTCAGCACCCATTTTTGCCGTCCGAATGATGCTTTCCATTTGGCGCACCAGAAACAGGGGGACCGTCTGACTTACCTTCCTGAAACGTACCTTCCCGGAAACAGCCGTTAGGGCCACTGAACCTTCGCTCTCATTTTTTTCCATCACATGCGCCTCTTCCTCCGTCTTTCACCCCTGGTTTTCTTCCTTTCTGTTTTCTTCCTGTTCTGCCAAAAGGAAAAATTCACCTTTAGCCCCGAAGACCGCCTTGAATTCAGTACCGATACCCTACGATTTGATACCGTATTCACCCAGATTGGCTCTGCAACGCGTATTTTTAAGGTGTACAATCGCCACAAAAAAAGCATCCTTATCTCCAAAATATTTCTTGAAAACGGCGTATCCTCCCGTTTCAACCTGAATATTGACGGCATCTCCGGCGACAACCAATCCGACATTGTCATTGCCCCCAACGACAGCCTTTACATTTTCGCTGAGGTATCCATCAACCCCAACGACCAAAACAGCCCTTTTGTGCTCGATGAAAACGTCGTGTTCGAAACCAACGGCAACCTCCAAAAAGTGGTGCTTGAAGCCTGGGGACAAAACGCCGTGTACCTGCCCTCCCGCTTTGGTGGAGGAGGCGTAGCCGGCTACGGCTGCCAAGGTGGCGAATGGGTATGGGACGATCCAAGGCCCTATGTGATTTATGGCATCTTGGTCATAGACTCTTGTACCGTACGATTACCCGCCGGCACACACGTGTATGTACACGGAGGTCTCGGAAAAGTGGTAACAGACACCGCCGTTTACCGCTACAACGACGGATTTATTGCCTTTCAAGGCCTCGGAAAGCTCATTGTGGAAGGCACCGTCGAAAAACCCGTGATCTTTGAAAGCGACCGACTCGAACCTGAATTCAACGATGAACCCGGACAGTGGACCGGTATCTGGCTGCAAACAGGCACCCTCGGGCACCGACTCGACCATTGCATCATCCGGAATTCCGTCATCGGCATCCGAGTAGATTCCGCAGCGGAGCTCACCCTGCGAAACACCCAAATATACAACACCGGCAGCAGCGGACTCATCGGTATTCACGCCACCATCACCGCTGAAAACTGCCTGTTCCACACCAATACCGGCTACTCCATCCAATTGGAGTACGGCGGGAATTACCATTTTACCTACTGCACTGCCGCAAGTTATGGCGTTGATGGAGAAGCCCTTAGCATGGGCAACGCCCTGTGCTTCGACCCCGGATGCTTCAATTATTCCCTCAACCCACTCGTGGCTCGCTTTCAAAACTGCATTTTTTTCGGCAGCCGCGCAGATCAAATATCTCTGGTTGACCGGCTGGATGACGGTACTCAATTTGACTATCAATTTCAACACTGCGTCGTGCGGGTACGAGACCTGATCAAAGAAACCGCTTACCCCGATTTTACCGATCATTGCAATCCTTGTTTGAATGCCGACAGTGGGGACACCATTTTTGTTAATCCGGACCAACACTATTTCCGCTTAGACACCTTGCACTCCGTGGCCAACGGGTACGCATTGCCGGTACCCGGCATTACTAAAGACCTGGATGGAAAATTGCGTGACGCAACAATGCCGGATGCCGGATGTTATGAAATAGAATTCTAACGCGAAGGCCATCGCCCATCGCCGTATGGTTGAAGCCAAAATTCGACCATACAATCAAAGGTAGGTTCTTGTAGACAACTTATTTATGCGGTTGTACCTGATACCAAAAAAGACTTTTTTTTCGTTTATTTTTGCACTCGCATCAAGTTCAATCTTTTACTGTATCCATTCAATCCATGAAACATCTCCTGCTTTTTTGCCTCTTCTTTTCCATCACATCGCTCGGCGCCCAAGGCATTGAGTTCTTCCATGGCACCTGGGCAGAGGCCCTTGAAAAAGCCAAAAGCGAAGAAAAAATTATTTTTGTTGACGCCTTTGCCTCGTGGTGCGGCCCTTGCAAACGCATGGCCAAAGAAACCTTCCCCAATGAGAAAGTTGGCGAATTTTTCAACGCCAACTTCTTGTGCCTGAAAATTGACATGGAAAAAGCTGAAAACGCCGAATTCGCCGGTAAATACCCCGTCAGTTCTTATCCAACCCTGTTGTTTATTGACGAAAAAGGGAAAATTGTTTTGAAAGATGTCGGCGCCAAAAGTGTGGAACAAATCCTCGAAACAGGAAAAAAAGCGCTGGGGAAAAACGACAAATCCCTCGACTATCAAAAAAAATACGACGAAGGAAGCCGTGACCCCAAAATGCTCTACGATTACGTTCGAGCCCTCAATGCCGCCGGAAAACCATCCTTGAAAATTACCAACGAATACCTCAATGGGCAAAAAGACCTGACCACCGAATTTAACCTCCGGTTTATACTCGAAGGCGCCGTGGAAGCCGATAGCCGGGTATTTGACTGGTTGGTCAAATATCGCAGCAATATTGCAGCCATTACCAGCCAAGAACAGGTAGACAACCGCGTGGAAACAGCCTGTAAAAACACCCTGAAAAAAGCCATCGAATTCAAAAATGAAAGCCTGCTCAAAGAGGCAAAAGCTAAAATGAAAGCCGCTGCCAACGCCACCCGAGCGCAATCTTTTGCTTTGGATGCCGACATGGGCTATTACAAAGCCGTAAAAAACACCGAACAGTACCTGCAATCTGCCAAAGCATATCAAACAACGGTGGTGAAAAACAACGCCGCAAAACTACACGACCTCACCATCAACCTGATTCGCGCATTCCCCGAAGACAAAAAAGTACTCGAACAAGCACAAAAATGGGCACAAAAAGCAGCCGAAAACGGCGGCCTTTCTGAATACTGGATGACCCTCGCCGGTGTATATAAACTCCAAGGCGATAAGAAAAAAGCCCGCACTACCGCCCAAAAAGCAAAAGATGCACTCGGAGAAACTGAAAGTGAACTGAAAAATAAAATAGATTTCTTCATACAATCGCTGGAAGGGTAATACCGCTAACCTGTGGATAACTTCCTTCATTTACTTACCGGAACCCATTTACCTTTACAGGAAAATACGCCTTAGGCTCAGCACCCATGAGCAACTTCATTGTTTCTGCCCGAAAATATCGCCCCCAACGCTTCGAAGATGTCGTAGGCCAACAACACGTGGCCGGCACCTTGAAAAATGCCCTCGCCACAGACCACGTGGCGCACGCATTCCTGTTCACCGGCCCGCGCGGTGTCGGCAAAACCACCTGTGCCCGTATCCTGGCTAAAATACTGAACTGCGAACAACGCACCAAAGACTTCGAAGCCTGCAACAAGTGCTCCTCCTGTACTTCCTTCAACGAAAGCGCATCCTTCAACATCATCGAACTCGATGCTGCTTCCAACAATTCCGTCGAACACATCCGAGCCCTCACCGAACAAGTGCGCTTTCAACCCCAGCACGGCCGGTACAAAGTTTTCATCATTGATGAAGTGCACATGCTCTCCAACCAGGCGTTCAATGCGTTCCTGAAAACATTGGAAGAGCCGCCACCCTATGCCATCTTCATCTTGGCAACCACGGAAAAACACAAAATCATTCCAACCATCCTATCGCGATGCCAGATTTTTGACTTCCGGCGTATCACCGTAGCCGATATGGTGGGCCATTTACAAGCTATTTGCCTCAAAGAAAACATACAGGCCGATGGCGATGCCCTGCACATCATTGCTCAAAAAGCAGATGGCGCACTGCGGGACGCCCTCTCTATTTTCGATAGAATTACCGCAGGAGCCGGCGGCAAAAAAATCACCTACGAGGCCGTTATCGATAATCTGAACGTACTGGATTACGATTACTACTTCCAAGTGACCGATGCACTGCTCAGCGAAGACGCCGCAGCCATTCTCCAACTTTTTGACCAAATTCTCCGCAAGGGATTTGAACCCGATACCTTCGTCCATGGCCTGGCCGAACACTTGCGCAATATCCTCGTCTGCAAAGACCCCGCAACCCTGAGCTTGCTCGAAGTGGGCGATAGCCTGCGCGAACGTTACAAACAACAAGCCCTATTGGCTCCTCCTTCGTTTTTACTAACCGCCTTGAATATCTGCAACGACTGCGATATTCACTTCAAAACAGCCCGACACAAACGACTGCACGTAGAAATGGCTCTGCTCAAAATGTGCTACATCAATCGGGCCGTGATTTCCGGAGAAGCGGAAAAAAAAAACCCTGAAATAAGGAAACTGCCCGAAAATGGCAATGCAACCCCCATTTCAAACAGCAATGGCTATCCTGAACAGCAGCCCCCAACCTCCGCAGTACCCGTCAAATCTATTCCTACCATCCCCACCGTCGGCGGAAACGCCACAGAACTGAGTCGAGATGCCATCTCCTCCATCTCAGAAGCCGTAAAACTAGGACTGAAAAAAGCGGAAACAATATCCTTGAGACTCGACGCTTATGACACTGCCGTAGAACTGGAGGAAGCGCACAACGCAACCCTTACAAGCAGACTCTCACTCGAAAATGTGCGCACCGAGTGGATGTTGTACGCCAAATCCGTAGAATCCAAATTGATGCGTTTGGCACTGACCAAAGCAGATCTCCAATTGGAAGGGAAAAAACTCACCGCTGTCGTCGGTTCTTCCATAGACCAAAACAACATCAAAGCCGAACTCTCCAGACTGACCGACACCCTCCGCAAAAAACTGAACGACGTCGCCCTAAAAATCACCGTAACAATTGACGATTCAAAAATGCCGGGAATTCTGGCCTCTCGCCCGATAAAACCACTTTCTGCCAAAGAAAAACTAGACCAACTGATAACCCTGTTCCCGTTGGTGACAGATTTGATGGATCGCTTTGACTTGAAACTAGACGATTGACCCACCTACACGGATGCCTTTTACCGCTCAAAATTGTCGCAGCGGCAATTCCCTGAATTCATTGGGAGAAAACCCCGTATGATCCTTGAACTGACGATAAAATGAAACCCGATTGGAGAAACCTACGCGGGTCGAAATATCCGTTAGGGTGAGTGATTGGTCCGTATCAAGCAACAATTTTCGTGCTTCGTTTACCCAAAGCCTACTGACCATTCCTGCAAAATTTGTGCTGCTAAATTTATTGATGGCCATCGAAACATAACTTCTGTTCGACTTTAGGCTGTCACATATATCCTGAATGGCTAAAACTGGGTTCTCAAACATCCTTTCTTCTTCCAATTTTTGAAGTGCCATGACATACAGTGCATACAATTGCTGATCCGTCTCTTCCAATTGCTGCTCTTTCTTCAGCAGCGGCGCTATGATTCCGGTAGCTTTCGATTGTTCGACATTCAATTTGTACAAAGACCTCACAAATTTTTTCAAACGAACATAAAATACACCAATAATACCTACAAAAACAGAAACAATGGCAATCACAGCCATTTGAAGCCTCATCTGAAACCTCCTGTTATCTGCTTCATCTAATAATTTTTTGTTTTTTGCCCGTAATACATCCATTTCGTGTACCACTTGCACTTGAAAAATTTTTTGAATATTTTTAAATGCGCTTCAAAAAATCCTTACCTTTAATATATGACCAACCACTACCAACCCCAATCCATCAACCAATGGGCCGAAGAAGATCGCCCACGTGAAAAAATGCTGCTCAAAGGAATGTCGGCCCTGACCGACGCAGAGCTAGTCGCCATTCTCATCGGCTCCGGTACTGTGGGTGAGAGCGCCGTTTCACTGGCCCAGCGCATCTTGTCTTCCGTAGAAAACAACCTCCACGAACTCGGCCGACGCAGCATGAAAGACCTGCAACGATTCAAGGGAATGGGCGAAGCAAAAGCCGTCACCATCACGGCAGCACTTGAACTCGGGCGGCGCAGACAACTCTCCGACCTCCGACAACGCCCACGCATCAATTCCAGCCGCGATGCTTTCAATGCCATCGCAGCCATCCTCCGCGACCTACACCATGAAGAATTCTGGATCCTTCTCCTCAACCGTGCCAACGAAGTGTTTGCCCGCGAACGGCTGAGCGTTGGCGGTACCAGCGGCACCGTTGTTGACCTGAAATTGGTGCTAAAAACAGCCATCGAGGCACGAGCCTCCGGTTTTATCGCCATTCACAACCACCCCTCCGGCAACCTGCAACCCAGCAACGCTGACATTGAACTGACTGAAAAACTCAAACAAGGCGGGCGTATCCTCGATCTTCCAATGCTGGATCACCTCATTGTCTCTGAACGTGGATACTACAGTTTCGCTGATGAAGGCAGTCTCTGATGCACAAACCAATGTCCGTCAAATATCCTTTGGATTTGGGCGGCAGAGGCGCACGCTTACGATTGATCATATTAGCCCACTGATTGCCCCGCTCACTGCCCACCAAACAAAAAAAACATGAACTGGCCGTCCGCACTGCACGCATTCCGGGCTTATATGCTCCTCGAACGCTCCCTTAGCCAAAATACCATTGAGGCCTACCTACATGACATCCAGCGATTTATACAGTATCTGGACTTGACAAAACCGGAACTTGGCCCCCTTCAGGTACGCCGAAAAGATGTTGAGGACTTTATATTTTGGATCAATGGCTTGGGGCTTGAAGGCAGCAGCCAAGCCCGTCTCATCTCGGGCTTGAGGGCGTTTTACAAATTTCTACTGGTAGAAGACTTGGTGGAAGACGACCCCACCGAATTACTGGAAAGCCCTCGCTTGCGCCGTAAAATTCCGGAGGTATTGTCTTACCGTGAAATAGCCGCGCTATTGGATGTGATTGACCTTTCAGAACCAAACGGACAACGAAATCGAGCCATGATCGAAGTCCTCTATGCTTCCGGGCTCCGTGTCAGCGAATTGGTCAACCTCCGCATTTCAAATCTCTTTCTAGACATTGGATTCTTAAAAGTAATCGGTAAAAACAACAAAGAAAGGCTTGTTCCCATTGGCCCGGAAGCCATCAAACAAGTGCGTATTTACCTAGAAAACATTCGAAACCAGCACCGAAAAATAAAAAAAGAAGACGACAATATCGTGTTCCTAAACCAGCGTGGCGCCAGGCTTTCCCGTGTCATGATATTCCTCTTGGTAAAAGAACTGGGGGTACTGGCCGGCATAAAGAAAAATATCAGCCCTCACACCTTTCGACACTCCTTTGCTACGCACTTGGTGGAAGGAGGGGCCGACTTGAAAGCGGTCCAAGATATGCTCGGGCACGAAAGTATCATCACCACCGAAATCTATACCCACTTGGACTCCGAGTACCTTAAAGAAACAATCTATCTTTTTCATCCGCGGGTGAAAGCGCACGCTGTGGTACGTTGACAGATGCTCCTTTCAAGGACACCTGCTCGTCCTAGTTTCAAAAACCAATTACACCTACCAATACACTACGTAGCCGCTGACTCCTCCTGAAGATCATCGGAGCTTGTATCAGGTTGTGCCGATTTTTTATTGCCAATATCTCGGAATTCCGTCGGAGAAAAACCAGTAATCTCCTTGAATTGGCGGTAAAAAGAAACACGATTTGAAAATCCGGATTGATCTGCAATTTCAGTCAATGAAAGATCACTCCCCTGTGATAATATGAGCTGTCGGGCAGTATTTACCCGAAACAAACTGACCAATCCGGAAAAATTAGTGTCGCCGTATTTCTTGATTGCTTGCGATACATAACTTCGATTAGATTGAACAATATCACTCACCTCTTGTAAGCTGATCTTACTATTTAAGTGCAAATTTTCCTCCCCTATTTTGCTGAGAATCTCCATGTACAGTTCGTACAATTGATTGTCTTTTTTGTCAGATTGAATCTGAGGAAAAACCGGAGGAAGCGCTACCGGACTATTGGCTTGCTCTAGGTTTAGCTTATACAAAGTTTTTACATACCTTTTCAAACGGAAATAGAGGTAGGTAATGATGCCAAGAGCCGTGGAAACAATCAGAATTGCGCACAGCATCAACCACAGTTGTACCTTCCGATGCGCCACATCTTCTTCCAATAATTTATTTTTAGTAACAATCTCATCCACTTCATACAATACCTTCATTTCTGCATACGCCGCTGCCGAAGTATTTTTGTCTTTCTGCTCGATTAGCGTGTAGTATGCTTCCATGGTATTCAAGTGCTTTTCAAAATCAGCTTTTCTGGCATATAAAATACTCAAGTTTAACAAAACAACACCTGCCATTTCAACATCCTCCAACTTCTTACTCATGAAGAGTGCTTTTTGGAGATAACTTTCTGCATTTTCCAAGTCACTTCTTTCATAAATATCAATACCCCCAAACATACTATAAGCCGACGACAACACTTCTTCAAAGCCATATTCTTCTGCTATATCCACCACTTCAACCAAAATCGTCTGCGCCACAGCATTATTACCTATCTTTGCCTCTAAATTGGCATCATTAAAACGTTGAGATGCTATTCGATATTTATCGTCCAAGGATCTGTACAATCGTAAGGCCTCTCCGTTGTGATACCTTGCGCGTTCGATCTGATTTGTATTTTGGTAGTTTAAACCTAAGTTTTGATGACACAAGGCCATATTCATGGTGTCATGTCGAAGGGTGGCCGAAGCAAGTACTTGGTTATTGATCTCTATCGCCTTTTCATAATTATTCTGAGCGCTCTCCAAGAGCGCAATATTGATCCATGACTCCACTATACCGGTAGAATCCGCGTACTTTTCAGCTATACGCAAGGACTTATGGTACACATTCAACGCTTCACCAAAACGCTGCTGTTTGTCCAGGACGACCCCGAGATTGTTCAAACAGGCTTCAGAAAACCGGTCATTCCCCTCTGCATAGCGCGTGTTCAAGGCCAACTGGTAATAATTACCCGAAAGTTGATACCTAGCCTTATAATACTGTACCATCCCCAACAAATAATAAGACTTGGCCACCATAGAATCGTTTTCAATCTCTGGAGACAGTGACAATTCCAATATTTTTTTTGCAAGGGAGTCTGCCTTATCTGTATTATCCGGTAGCAACTCTTTGGCAGATTTATACAGTAGATTAATTTCTTGCTGTGCCTCTAGGAATACCGGTACTAGCATTACCCATATCAACATCACCCTAGTCACGACTGCTTTAGTCCTTTTTTGCCACATAACACTTTGTTTTCAAGTTGATTGAAGCGTAAAATTAATTCTTTTGACTGTATATATTCTAGTGTATTACTCCCATTTGATACTCCCCCCATCAGATAAGACCAAACTTACTTTTAAAAACCGGTTAGGTGGCCGCCTCTGAGTCAAAAAAGTGGCCATTTTTTTCCAGAACAAGCAAATTTTGGATGCCGTAGCAGCGCCACGGTCAAAAAATAAGCGAAGGATGCCTAGAAATTGATCTTTTCGGGCCAGACAACACGCCACCTAAGTAGTTACTTTCCCGTTTTCAACGTCTTTTTATACCGCAAATATCCCAGGATAAAATGCCAGGCCTCTCCCATCGGTGTTGGATTTATACCCCGCACTTTTTGTGCCCGGTGCAACTGAAACAGCATTCGCCAGTGGCGCCATAAATCCCTATACGCACGCAACATTCCATGGGCCGGATCATAAATATGGGCCGGTTCTGCAAAAACACCGTTCAACTCCATTGCCATAAACTTTCCACAACGCAAAGATTCCGCATCAAAATATTTCAAGTCAAATCGCCCAAAAAGCACACCTTCCATCTTTCTACAAATCATTTCAAAAGAAGACACCAAAAGTGGATCCAGTAGATGGTTACCATTTAAAAATTTTGTTCCACGCGCGTGGTTGCCAACGGGCTCCAACAACCGAACTTCACCTTGATCGGGTATGCTATGTAATAAATCAGGAAATTCATACTCAAACCGGGACAGTTGAAATGCAGAACGGTCTCCACAAGCCATCAATTCGCGGATCGTTGATACGCCATCGCCCTTTACAGATAGAAATTCTTTGAGACAGATAGAGGTAATACCAAACCTTCCTTCGGGACCGGGAAAACGGTAAAACAACACCGAGGCTTCCAGCGGATATTCCAAAAATTCCTGTAGTATAAAGGAGATTGGCCATCGCTCTAAGTATGTCTTCAAATGTTCTAGACTGCCTATTTTACTGACCAAAAATCCACGCTCCCCAATATCAGGCTTCGCCATCAACGGAAAACCTATTTGAGCCTTTTCAAGCAATAGCCGCACCGCATCAAACGGTGTTGTCGGATCCACCAACACCCAAGCCGGAACGATCTCCGGTGGCAAAAGCCGAAGTATATCACTCTTCGATTCACCCAAGGCCCCACCCAGTGGAATGTCAGGGTTGACATTTGAAAAAAAGAAAATATGCCGCGCTCGCACCGAAAACCAAAGCCAAAACCCATATACCGGAATATTGGCCACCCAAGAAGGCAGATACTCCCAAACCGTCCAGCGTATCAGGAAACGCGTCAAAAATGTAGTCCGTGCCATTTTTTTGTTCGTAAATAATAGACAACCATCACAATCATCAGGACCCAATATAGAATCTCAGCAGCCCAAACCCACGTCAAACCCAGCTGGGTGTAATGGGTGATGTAAAATAAATACCCAAGATACCCACACACACACACCGCTTGTAGTTGTAACCCAAACCATGTGGCTCCTGTACCCGAAAGCGCGTTCATAAAAACTGAACCAAACGTCGCCAATGAAAGTAACCCAATCATGAGGTAAAAAATTGGCTGCGTTTCTGTAATCAAACTCATATCCTCTTTCCCCAACATTGGATACAATAGCTTTTCCGGAAATAGCAGGATCGGCGCAGCCAGCACCATACTCATGACCCAACAAAATTTCCCCGTCTTCCAAGCTGCCACCATTACTTCGTGCTGCCGATTCTGACCAATGAGATTGCTGACCAAGGTGTTTATGCCTGTGGCAAAACCCCACAACGGTATAGACAATAACAGGTAAACGGTGCGAGCAAGGTTGGAAATTGCCAAGGCTCGCTCTCCTAAATTTTCAACCATGCCAAAGAAAAATACCCAACTACCCTGCCCAACCGCCGCCTGAGCTACCACCGGCAACGATATTTTTAGTTGCTTCCAAAGCAACGGCACGTCCGGCGCAGGCATTGTAAATACTTTTAAGTACCGATTTTGCTTGTCCAAAACCATATATACCACAAACACCAGAAAAGCAACACCCTCCGCTATACTACTCGCCAGCCCTGAACCACCAATACCCATCGCCGGCAATCCAAACTTTCCAAAAATAAACCCATAATTGAGCAACAAATTGACAACCGCCAACACCAGCGTATCTACAAAAATAATCCTCGGTCGGGCGATACCGGAATACAAGGCTATCAGCGCAACGCCTCCATAACTAAAAAATACGCCGTAAGAGCGATATTGAATGTACTCCAAGCTCTTCCGATATATCTCAGGAGAATGCTCTAAAAAAAACTGAAAAAACCACGGCGTCAAATATCGCATAAATGCCCACATCATTATCGCCAACAACATTTCAAACAACAACATCGAATGAAATATATGGCCCACTGAACCCAAACGACCTTCCCCCATCCTGCGGGCAATCATAATCTGACCTCCCCGCGAAAAGGAAAAACCTATCGCTGCTATCGTGATGTAAAACACACCCGCAAACCCAATCGCCGCAAATTCCGGCTGACCCAAATGGTACAACAACACCGCATCACTAAGGGCTATGACATTCTGTGCCGCAGAGCCTAACATGATGGGCGCTGAAATACGCCAGATTTGACGGTATGAAAGGTCGAGTTGCAAGGGTAGCAGTAAACGTTAATGCGGTATTAAAAACTACAATATTTTCCAGGCTTTCCAACTCGACGCAACAACCTTGAAATGCTGTTGCACTCTAAAATCAGGGTTGATAAACACCAATGATATGCCAAAATAATCAACCGTGAGCGTCACTCGACCATGGCGTTTTATCGCCCTCCAGCCCGCTTCGCTCATGGCCGAACGATGGGCTGATGTGAACGCAAATACGGTTGTTTCATGCGCAAATGGGACACATTGCTCAAAGTATTCAACCATCTTCTGCGGACTTTCAGCGGCTTCAATACATACAAAATCTATCTTTTTTAACGCTTTCAAGGCCGCCGGTAGTGTTTGCCCACAATCGCCTACCCGAATCTCTACTCGATCCTGAAATCCCATCAAGTCCACCTTCACCTGCGCTTTTCCGGCTTTTTCATCGCTTTCCTCGAGCAAGAGGGTACGGGTCAACCCACCGGTACCCGCCAGCAGGTACAGCGATTCCATCCCTTCCGAAACACCCAGTTGAAGGACCGTTCCCGGGTTCAACCATTGTACCAACCGAAACAGTTTTTTTCCCGTAGAAGATCTCAATCGGCTGCAGAATCCTAATAACACCCCATCCCGCTTCAACATTTTATCATGCATTGCTTCAATATCCCGAAAAGCATAGTACCAACGGTGACGTTCCAATACCACTGCTGACAATACAAACACAAAGGGTGAATGCAATTGATATTTAGTTACCGCCGTACGGTAAAAATTTAAAAACTGGAACATGCAATACAAGAACCTCGTCATGATGTTTCCTCTTGCCCATTTTTTCAATCCTCAAAACGAAGACTTTTGTTTACTTTTAGGATGTAACTTCTGAGGTAGTCGCATCTCAGACAAAAAATGAGCCTTGTTGGGCCAGACAGCGCGCTTCCCAAGTAACGTTAGGTCCAACCCGCCAAATATACCGCCCCTTTTCGTTAATTTAACTTTAAATACCCCAAGTCACTGAAATACGCCCCTATCCTTTGCGTTTTTTCAACATTCTCACCTTTCATTACACACCCATTGCTATGAAAAGCACCCTCGCAGTACCCATTACTTCCGCATTTATCCTCCTTTCATTGCCCGTCTTCAGCCAAGCGTATAAAACTGCAGCCGGTGTCCGTTTTGACAATGGCTTCAATATTACCCTTCAACAATTCCTGCAGGATGGATGGACTGTAGAGGGTATTCTCCATACCCCCATCTTGTCTCGTGATTTTGGTGCAACCATTTTGGGTGAAAAACACCATAAAATAATTGCTCGGGGTACAAACTTTTATACAGGAGCAGGAGTACACTATTACTGGAACGCCAACGCCAATCAAAATACCTCGCTCGTGAAACACAATGTTTTCGGATTTACCGGCATTGCGGGGATTGAGTTTAGCATGGGGCGTCTAAATTTATCGGTCGATTGGAAACCTGAGCTTCACCTTGCCGGCGACCAATCCCATCCCTTTGACTGGAATGGCGCCGCTATTTCAGCCCGATATATCATTGAAAAACGGGAACGAAAAAAAATAAAAGACTGGAAAATTTGGGACAAAGTGAAAAAATACAAAGCCTAATGACTGACAAAAAAATCCCGGTACAGCAGAAGCTGACCGGGATTTTTATTTTACAAAGAATACGCTACCATAAAATGTAGCTTTCTTTTACTTCGCTTGAATCATCTTCTTCGTAGCGGCATCCGTTGCAGTCTCCAAAGTGTAGTACAACAAGCCCGTTGTGTTCAACAACACGCGATCCAACGAAATGGCATTGTAGCCTTTCGCAAAATCACCTTTCTGCGT
>JBIPOY010000472.1:0-2914 GCA_044378705.1 Saprospiraceae bacterium | reverse complement strand
TCTGACGACGTACATTTTCAGTACCGATCACAAGATTATTGGTCGGCAGTTCCTGATGACGGGTATATTCTGGGCCTTTATGGGCGCGGCAATGTCGATTATTTTCCGTCTTCAGTTGGGTTTTCCGGAGGCCGATATGGCATGGCTAAGACCTATTTTGGGAAAATGGATACAGGTAAACGATGCTGGTATTGGCAAGCTCGATCCTGAGTTTTACTACTCCTTGGTCACCATGCACGGAACCATTTTGGTGTTCTTTGTATTGACAGCCGGCTTGAGTGGTACATTTTCAAATTTATTGATTCCGTTGCAAATTGGGGCCCGTGATATGGCCTCTCCTTTGCTCAACGCCTTTTCCTACTGGTTTTTCTTTTTGGCTGGTTTGGTGTTGTTGATTTCGCTGTTTCTGAGCACGGGCCCGTTTGCGGGAGGTTGGACGGCTTATCCGCCCCTGAGTGCGCTTCCACAGGCATCTGAGGGTTCTCAGGCAGGTATGACGATGTGGATTGTGTCTATGTCTCTTTTCGTGGTATCAGCGTTGTTGGGTGGTATTAACTACATCACAACGGTATTAAATATGCGTACCAAGGGAATGACGATGTGGCGTATGCCACTGACGATTTGGGCGTTTTTCATTACCGCTATTTTGGGTGTTTTGTCTTTCCCTGTTTTGTTTTCCGGCTTGCTGTTGTTGTTGTTTGACAGGAGTTTGGGCACATCTTTCTATCTGAGTGAAATTGTGGTAGGAGGTGAAGTATTGGAGCGCATTGGGGGTAGTCCGATCCTTTTTCAGCACTTATTTTGGTTTTTAGGTCACCCGGAAGTGTATATTATCATTTTGCCTTCCATGGGAATTGTTTCGGAGGTATTGTCAGTCAATGCCCGTAAGCCTATTTTTGGATACACCGCCATGGTATTTTCTATTTTGGCGATTGCGTTTTTATCGTTTATTGTATGGGCGCACCACATGTTCATGTCAGGTGTGAATCCCTTCATCAGCAATTTCTTTGTGATATTCACACTGATCATTGCGGTACCATCAGCGGTGAAAGTGTTCAACTGGATTGGCACGGTGTATGGTTCTAATTTTCGTTTCAACCCTGCGAGTCTTTTTTCGATTGGTTTTGTGTCAATGTTTATTTCTGGAGGTTTGACGGGCATCTTTTTGGGTAATTCAGCCTTGGATATACAGTTACACGACACCTATTTTGTGGTTGCACACTTTCACATTGTGATGGGTATTGCGGCATTTTTTGGGATGTTTGCAGGCATCTACCATTGGTTTCCAAAGATGTTTGGTCGGTTTATGAACGACACCCTTGGGAAGATTCACTTTTGGGGCACACTGATTGGCGCGTATGCTATTTTTTGGCCGATGCACTATACTGGTCTTGCGGGTGTTCCACGTAGATACTACGATGGAGGTGCTTCATTTGATGCTTTCCGCCACTTCAGCGACTTGAACAAATTCATCACCATTGCAGCCATTTTTGTATTCTTTTTGCAGATATTGTTTATCGTAAATTTCTTCTATTCTATTTTCAGTGGCAAGAAAATGACGGTAAAGAACCCATGGAGTGCCAATACATTGGAGTGGACGACGCCAATTCTTCCAGGCCACGGTAACTGGCCGGAGAATATTCCTACGGTACAACGTTGGCCGTATGATTACGCCAAGAACGGTGAAGATTTTATTCCACAGTATGTTCCATTGGAAGAAGGGGAGCATGACCATGGAGAGGGTCACTAACCATTTGATATTTTCATAAAAACTGTCATAAAAGACAAAAGATGCAACGCGACGAAGCTAAACGGTTTTCAATTTTTGCAGGCTTGATGCAGGGCGTCACTGATTTTGGGTTGCTTGTCAAGTTTAAGTTGACGTTGTTGGTTCTTTTTTCTGCCGTGATGTCTTATGCCATTGTCTGTGAGGGCAATGTGAGTTTGCCTTCTCTCTTGTTGCTTACCTTTGGTGGTTTCTTTGTGACAGGGGCCGCAAACGCTCTGAACCAAGTGCTGGAACGTGATTATGATCGTTTGATGCCGCGTACGGCCAATCGTCCGGTGGTTACGGGTCGCATGGGTGTTTCAACAGCAGTGTTGTTGGCAGGATTAATGGCATTGTTGGGTATTTCAATGTTGTCAGTATTCAACGCTTTGGCTGGTTTTTTGGGCACCTTGTCTTTTATCAGTTATGCGTTTGTATATACTCCTATGAAGCGTACAACGCCACTTTCTGTGGCGGTGGGCGCCATTCCGGGGGCATTGCCTTTGATTATCGGGTGTGTGGCCTATGAGCAAACGATCTCTCCGATGGCTTGGTTGTTGTTTGGGTTGCAGTTCTTGTGGCAGTTTCCACACTTTTGGGCAGTAGCATGGATGGCAGACGACGATTATAAAAATGCCGGTTTTTATCTATTACCTTCAAAAAATGGGGTGAAAGATTCAACCACAGGGCTTCTTTCTTTTCTTTTTTGTCTTTTGATGGTAGGAAATGTTGGGATAGGGTACGGACTGGGATATGTTGGATTGATAGCTTCGTTGGTGTTGGCGGTATTGAATATTTGGTGGGCATGGAAGTGTTGGATCTTGTACAAAACTTGTTCGAGAGAAGCGGCGCGCGGCCAAATGTTTTTTTCGTTTGCACATCTACCATTATCCTTGATTGTATTGTTGTTGGACAAAATTTAAATTTTCAATACAGAAAATGGCTATTGCGGCAGAAGAGTACGGTCAAAATAAAATCCACCCACACAAATTAGCCCTTTGGGTGGGAATTGGTAGCATTATCATGATGTTTGTAGGCTTTACAAGCGCATACGTAGTGCGTCGGGCTGCTGGTAATTGGTTGGAGTTTAAGTTGCCGGATATTTTTTTTGTTAACACGTTGGTTATTTTGTTGAGTAGTATCACC
>JBIPOY010000471.1:0-2918 GCA_044378705.1 Saprospiraceae bacterium | reverse complement strand
ACTGCACCATTGGTGGAAAGACTGAAAATAGCCTACGATGACTACGTCAAATATTCTACCCGGATCTATGGCGCAGTGGTACCAAGCAATCAACTCCAAAAATTACTCAACGAGGTGCAGGTTAAATTGCAACACAGCAGTAGCTATGCCGAAACCCCCATGAAACTGCTGCGCTCCAAAAAAGGCGGTCTCCGAAAAATGGCCGTTTCACCCAATGGAACCATTGCAGTCGGCGGAGATGAAGGGGTGGTGTATCTTGCTTCCGGCAACAAAATTACGCCTTGGAACATCGGTTTCAGAATCCGAACACTCCTTTTTCTGGATGATAAAATGTTGGTGGCAGGCACCTTTACCGGTGAAATTGTACGGGTTAAAATTGCCGACGGAACGAAGGAAACGCTGTTCCAATCCCGTGGTACATCGTCCAACGTCATCTCAAATATTTTGCCCGGTAGAAACCCCCGGGAAATTTCTGTTGTCGGCTCTGATAACATCGTTCGGCTCAACGTTGATTCCCGAAAAACAGAACAAATCACCATCGGACAACCAATTTTCGCCGCCTACCGACCCCCCAACAGTGGTACAACCTTGTTCAGCACCCCCAAAGGACTTTACCAACTACCGGACAGTGGTGCTCCCGAGCTCTTGCTTGATTTCTCTAATAAAAAATTCATCACCGCCATCACCGGCCTCGGTGACAAGTTGGTTTTGGGGCTTAAATCAGGCGTTATTTACGTGTATCCCCTCGATAAATTGTTCCAAAAAGCACTCTCGGCGGATAAATTCTCACTATCTTTTCTAGAGCATAAATCGGAGGTAACCAGCCTCTTTTATGAACCCAAAGACAAAAAATTGTTCTCCTCCAGCCTCGACAATACGGTCAAAATCTATGACTTTAGCCTCGACCATGATATTGAGAAATTTGTCGTTACCCTAGAGGGTTATAAACAATGGGTTTGGTCGCTCGGCTATTTTGAAGCATCCAAAGAACCCGGTTATTTGCTCACGGCCGATGAAGGGGGTAACTTGTTGAAATGGTATGCCAACAAAGACGACCAAATCAAGAATATCATCGCTTTACAAAAAACACAATAAGAGCTTGTTCGGAAATTGGATTTTGGCCTGCAACCGGCCAATTTTATGTCATCCAGCGTTATAATTTTCGCCGGATCGCCCTGCGTACGACTGCAAATTTTGCCTTGCCTGAAATAAATTTTGCTCGATTTCGGCCCAAAACCAATTCCCGAACAAGCTCTAAGTGCTCTCTTTCATATAAGTCAGACCAATCGTACCTTAGCCGGAAATTCGTCCCCTGCCCTTGCGCTCCTGATTAATCGTTAAGATTTTTTTATGCCCTTCTTTTCTAGATCAAACAATAAAGAATCTGAAAAAACACCGCAGAATGGACCGGAGGCGCTGAACAAGTCACTGCCCTCCAATCCGCAAAATTCCGGCAATACACTTGCTCCACAACAACAGTCGCCCAACACCTCGGGTAGCCTCAGTCTTGGAAATGAACAAAGTGGTATTGAGGTTAGCTTCGACGGGCAAAATGCCGATCAGTTGGAGGGCTCCGTGGGGCTCTTCCAAGGGGTTAAAAATATCTTTGGAGCAAAGGATACGTTCTCTAAAGTCCAACAAACGCTGGAACTTTATCAGGAAGAAACAATTCCTGATAAAAAAGAAATGAAAAGGCTAGAGGCGATTCACCTCGGCGAACAGTTTCTTAGGGAAAATAATAATGCTCAAAAGTTAAAGGATGCAAATACCCTAAAAAAATACCAATCCGTTGAAAGAATTGTCGAAAAATTGCAAAAAGAACATATCGCGGTAGATAAACTCGATAAAAAAGTAACAGTAGGCGCTAAACTTTCAGCTTTCTTCACCGGTACCGAAAGTACGTTCTCCCTCATAGACAAGGCTTATTCAACGTATCTAAATCTATCAAACAAACCCGTCAACACCATTCTTGGGCTGATCCAAGTATTAAGTGTCGGAGCTGATTTGGTGGGCTTAATGAATACTTGGGAGGAAAAACATGGCAAAGAAACGTCCAAAGAGGCGATGTCCAAAAAAAACAGTATCAAGACTATCAGGGCCAATTTGGGCGCTATGTCTATCTTGATCAAGGCTACTGAATACCTCTCCATACAGGCCAGTGGAATTACGATCGATTGCTTCAATATGGCAAGAGAGTCGGTTATGATCCCTGTGGTACGCCTAGATGTTAATCTTGGTGAAGACAAAAAATTTCAGGCAGAGGCCAATAATGTGTTCTTATCTAGGTCAGGGGCTGTGCTGAGCAACGCCCGCTTCTCTTATACCGGCGAAATGCAATTCGCTGATCTTATTACCATTTCCAATATCAATGGAAGTATTAATTCCGTTGGTAAAGATCAATATGACTTTGGCTTGGCGGGTACGCTGGCAGTAGATACAGGTGACTCCAATGTGGCTCAAATATCTACATCAGGAAAAGCATCAGCCCTTTATCACGGAGCTTCGCTTTCTTCTGAAGTGGTTATTGAAGATGGCCATATCTCTCTTGTTGTAGGAAATGACTTCATCATGGAGCTAAATGGCTTGAGCTATCAGGAAGGTGTTTTGATCGCGGAGCAAACCTCTTTGATCTTTCAATATAATGAAAATGAATTTACTGGAGCAGTCTCTGCGTTGAATTTGACCCATGATGCTGTTGATTGGAATGAAGCGATTGTTGCTTATAATGGTCGAATCGGTATCGGTGATGTGGTGGGTGTTACCAATGCCACCGGTACAGTGAAAGGAAATGCAGAACAGCATGCCGTTGAACTATCCGGGGAAGTCGATTTGTCTTTGTTATCCGGTAATATTGGTTCGGTCCGAGCAGCAGGAAGGGTTAATCTTTTCAACAATGGCATAGGCACTCCGATGAAGAC
>JBIPOY010000127.1:0-8591 GCA_044378705.1 Saprospiraceae bacterium | reverse complement strand
TTTTACATACACTTCTGTGACCACAAAGGGGTTGATCACCTCATTGCCACCGACAATGGCTACCAGACGAATTTTATTTAAAAGAATGGCGGTATTACCGATGAAATGCACAGAGGTTTCCAGTACTTCTGCGTGCTTGTATTGAATCCTGCCACTTTTGATAACGTCAAGTTCTTGGTCTCTGGACATAGTGCCCCCCATGTGTACAAAGACAGCTTTTTCATCGAATAGAGCGGCTAAGGTATCCACCTTGCGCTCTGACATCCATCGCCACTTCTCTTTGGAGAGATTGATAACTTCTTCTTCTGCGCTTATTGTTTGAGCGGTGGGTGGTACGCCGTAGTATTCTTCATCGGACACTTTTTGCAACCAAATGGTTCTTCCTTTTTGGGTGGGTGTAGTGGCTATATAGGTGAATTCACTTGCCGTTGATGCGCCATGCCAATGTTCTACCCCGGGAAGGCATTTGATTACATCGCCTTTGTGAACGGTTTCTTTCGGCTTATCTTTTTCTTGGTAATAGCCCGTTCCTGCCGTAACCATTAGAATTTGGCCACCGGGATGAATGTGCCAATCGAGTCGCGCGCCGGGGTCAAAAGATGCCACTGCAATGCTGTAATTAAAAATACTATCAGCATGGCTTAATTCTTGGAGCCAGACATTTCCTGTGTGGTGCTCTGGTACAGATTTTTGACCCTTTGGAAAAATGGGGGTATCCTGCGCCATCGCTTGGGTTGACAATGAGAACGACAAAATCATTAGGTACAGTGCTTGTTTCATATTCTATTATGGGTGGGTGGTAATTTCAACAATCTTAACTATTTCTCGTAGTTCAAACGCTCAACGCGCTCAAAGAGGCGTAAAGCTCATTTTTTTGTTCCACAAAGATCTTATGAATATACTTCCTGTATGGTATATGTATTACGGGTTTACCTACCAATATTACTGTTTGGACAAGGAAAGTCTTGCAATCGGAAAGAAAAGCGGTAATTTTGGAACGAATCAGCCCCTGTGGATATGGATACCATACGACGTTTTGAGACTATCAGCGATTACAATGTGTTCAACAACTACGAAACGCTACATCCGCTGATAAGTGTGATTGACCTGTCAAAGGCAAGCCCAAGGCAGGCGTCCAACATGTATTTTGGTTTCTACACAATCTTTTTGAAAGAAGTCATCTGCGGTGATATTCGGTATGGGAAAAACACCTACGACTACCAAGAGGGTACATTGGTCTTCATAGCACCTGGACAGGTGATTAGGGTTGACAGCCAAGGAGCAACCTATCAGCCAAAAGGGTATGCCCTTGTCTTTCATCCTGATTTACTGTACGGTACGCCGCTTAGAGGGCATATTCAAGACTATACTTTTTTTGGTTATCAATCAAATGAGGCACTTCATTTATCGGAACGGGAAAGAGACATTGTATTGGATTGTTTTTCAAAAATTGACTACGAATTGGAACACGCCATTGACAAGCACAGTAAATTACTGATTACAACCAACATCGAACTATTGTTGAACTATTGTGTACGGTTTTACGACCGCCAATTTATTACCCGCGACTTCCTACACAAAAATGTTATCGAACGGTTTGAACAGTTGTTGAATGGGTATTTTGAGGCAGATACACCTCAAATCCATGGGCTGCCATCGGTTGCTTATTGTGCGAGTCAGCTCAACCTGTCTCCAAACTACTTTGGTGATCTGGTGAAAAAAGAAACTGGAAAATCAGCCCAATGGTATATTCAAGCGAAAGTAATTGACTTGGCAAAGGAGAAAATATTTGATCCCAACAAATCTATTGGTCAAATCGCCTCGGAGTTAGGATTTAAGTACGCACAGCACTTTACCCGTTTTTTTAAACAGCAAGTTGGGCAATCACCGAATACTTACAGGTTACTTAATTAGTGCCGGACGTGCAGATAATCAAAGTTCAAATATTTTATCCATCAGCAACCATTTTTCACCTAGGGTTGCAGTGGGCAGTGCTTTTTGGTAGTGCCACATTTTTTCTTCCCATGCTTGTACCCGTGGGTTTTCAGCGTCTTTTTTGGCTTTTTGCTCGAAAGTAAAGCCTTCATTCGCTTCTACGATCATGAACAGACGATTTTCAATCCGATATATCTCCAAGCGTTCTATCCCCGCGTCTCGGATACTGTCGAGAATTTCAGGCCATACATTCCGGTGATAGTGCTCATATTCGGCAATAAGCAATGGGTCTGGTTTCAGATCAAGGGCAAAACAATGGCGCTGCATCTTAAAGATATTGAATTTAATGTACTGAATAACGGCAAAATTAACCGTAAAGGATGTTCAATCGGTTCGATATTGTACTTTTGAGGCGAAAAATAAATGTAACTGATTAGCGTGGTCGCGTCTGAGACAAAAAATGGGCCTTTTGGGGCCAGACAGCGTGCCACCTAACCAGTTACATATAAATAGCATATAGCAACCAACTTACTGTAGAGGAGCGCTTTTTAGCTCAAAAAACCTTTTTTTCTCAAACGCGACCCTTCAGTAGTTACAAAAAAACAATTCTTCATGCGTCAGCAAATAGTAGCAGGAAACTGGAAAATGAATACGACCCTCGAGGAAGGGATCCAACTTACCAAAGCAATTCTGGAAAAAGTAGAAAACCCTCGTGGTTGGGTGGTCATAGCACCCCCGCTCACCCACCTCAATGAAATTGGAAAACTGTTGCAACCACACGAGCAATTCCATCTGGCTGCACAAAATTGCCACCAGGAACTCAAAGGCGCTTACACGGGAGAAGTCTCCGCAGCGATGTTGGTTTCTGTCGGCGCTTCGTTTGTCATCATCGGGCATTCTGAACGTCGGCAATATTACCTGGAGGGAAACGAAACCCTTTCGGCCAAAGTCAATGGCGCACTGTCACAAGGATTGAAACCCATTTTTTGTTGCGGTGAGCCCTTGGATATTCGGGAGGCCGAAACACACGTGGAATATGTTTGCGCACAAATTAAAGCCGGGCTTTTCCACCTCGAAGAAGATGCTTTTAACCAAGTGGTGATTGCATACGAACCCATCTGGGCGATCGGTACAGGCCGTACCGCCAGTAGCCAACAGGCACAAGACATGCACCAAGCCATACGGGAGTACATTTCAAAAAAGTACGGCACAACCACCGCAAATACCACCTCCATTCTCTACGGCGGATCTTGTAATGCACAAAATGCTGCCGAACTATTTAGCCAGCCGGATGTAGATGGCGGTCTGATTGGCGGCGCTTCGCTCAAACCAGAAGATTTCAACGCCATCGTCTCAGCGTTGAAATAGGCGCACTTGCGCGGTGTTGATTCGTCCCACGCATACTGTTTGGCGACGAATCAACACTACCGGACGACTGTAAGATCGCCTTTTCGCTGGATCAATCGGCCATCTACCAATTCTAGTTCCACCAACCATACATACACACCGGGGTTCACAAACGACCCGTTGAATCGCCCATCCCAAGCAACTCCGGCATCTCCGGGAAAGGCGTCGCGAACCTCATGTACCACGCTTCCCCATCGGTTGAAAACACCCAAATACTTTATTCGCTTGATGGCCGGACCAAAACTAATATCAAAATGACTGTTTTCTCCGTCGCCACCCATGGCATTCGGAATGTACACATCGAAAACAGGATCTACCGTCAACAACATCTCATCGGTGGCCGTACAACCATTTTCATCGATAACGGTCAGTTTGTATTGTACGGTGCGCAAGGGTGTCTGGGAAACAGGGTCAGCACACGTAAGACAAGATAAAAAAGCCGTATCGCTCCATATCCATTGTGCAAGGGGAAGCCCTGACAATCCCACAGACAAAGGCACTGAAATACCCAATTGGACAGAAATATCAGCCGGCAACGACACTGACAACAGTGGCGGTTGAAATATTGATACCAATGCTGTATCCTGACACCCGTAAATATCCTGTGCCAATACCTCGTAGTTTCCCGCTACAAGTTGTTCAAAATGAATATTTTGTGTAAATGATCCCTCGTTCAAGGCGTACGTAAGAGCAGCATCCGGACTATTGATCAAAATAGAGCCATCCGCGAGGCCAAAACAACTGACAGAATCTTCCTTGATGTCAAACGAATACGCGGGATAGGCCTCAACGATCACATCGGCTGTTTCCGTGCAATCATTGCCATCGGTGACCGTGACGGTATAGTCTCCCGCAGGCACATCGTCCACCAATGGCAAATTACTGCCGGAGAAATTCCACGAAAATTGAAGCGGATCCACCCCGTTCAGAACATTCACTCGAAGCGCCCCGGTCGTTTCTCCGAAACAGGCCGTCGAGGCATCCACTTCCAACTGAATTTGTGGCAACACAGTTAACTGAATGAGGTGGGTTGAATCGCACCCGTTCTGCGCTGTAAAAATCCCCACATATAGCCCTCCGGTACTCTGTGGCGTACCAAAAACATCGAGGGATTCACCGTAACAAATGGTGTTGTTTTGAGCAACATAGAAAGTATCTCTCGGGGCTACGCGCACCAACACGGTAGAATCACAGCCCGTAACGGCACTCAGGTTGAAGGTCTTTTCTACTCCCCCCAGGAGGTCGAAGCCAAGGTAAGACAACGTAGAGCCCATACAAACCGAGGTGTCAACCACGTGGTTAAAGGTGCCAATCGTGGTGCCGATAACCCTCAACAACAACGTGGAATCACAACCGTGCACCGTTTGCATATAAAATACCACACTGCTGTCCGGAGGAATAACTTGGCCATTCCACCAGACCGTCCTGCCCCGACAAATGACGGTATCAATCGCGTAATTGAAGGTATCATACACCGTTAACAGGGCTGTATCCCGGTTTAAACAGCCATTAAAAAAACCGGCTTCCAATACCACCTCCGTGGACGAGGGTGCAGAAACAACAACATTCGAACAACTACTGCAGCTCAAAGTCGCTGCAGCCGTCCATTGGTAATAATCAAAACCTCCCGCCTCAAAGGCCACCGCTTCCCCTTTGCAAATACTTTGATCGAGGCCAATGTTGACAACCGTACTGCTGTCAATTGTAATCACAACGGTATCTGATTGTATGACGTTACAAACATCCGTAACAGAAACCGCGTAAGTGCCAGGACTTTGCACGATCAACTGGGAAGTGGAGGCTCCAATATTCCATTCCCAATACAAAAGGTCATTACCGGACACATCCAATGCGATTGTTGTATGGTCACAAAGTGCTGTATCGGGGCCCAAACTGATGGTGCCGGGCAAATAGGGGTAATAAAACTGTACAATGTTGTTGTTAAAACCACATTCACCAATAGCGGTCACCGGGAAGTCCTGATTCAAGGTAAAGGGTGTTGCCAGAGAGTGGTCGTCGTTTAATACCACAAAAACAGTATCATTGGCAATTCTGGGCATTGAAAAAAGAATGTTTCTGCATTGTCCAAGGGGAATATCTACTCCAATGGGCCATGATTGCACCCATACGGCCGGCGTGGTTTGGGGATTTCCACGGTAGGCAGAAACCGGTGTTTGAGCCGGAAGGATATTGTCTCCGTTGTTGCAGATTTCAAGGGTAATTTCCAGCGAATCAAGGTTACAATAAACCTGTTGAAACACGATGGAACCATCGGGGGTAGGAAACGTGGGATTGAAGTACTGGTTTAAAAAGGTATTCAACACCAAGCTATCCCCGACAATGTTGTGGTTTTGCTGGTAACGGGGTACGCTTAAATCATCGTTGATGTTGGTATTAAAATAAGCGTGTTGGTTCCAGACTTTTCTAGAGGCTATCCCCGGCGTACCGATGGCCTCATAGGCTACCACCGTGCCCGTATTGGTAGAGCCATTGGTACCACATTGTATCACAATTTCAGTCTGACCGTCTGCATCTACATCCAGAATCAAGGGTGCTTCTATGTGGGTTGCGCTCAAGCAATGGTCTTCCCAGTTGACTGTCCCCGTGGCGCCTTCAATGACCCGTAGAAAATCCTGATCTCTGTACACGATATCGGAGGATCCATCGCCGCAAAAATCAAAAATACTGGAACAGGTAATGGAGGAAGCGTCGTTGACAAAACGCGTCCACATAATGTTAAAATTATTGTCGAGCGCGTACAGCCAAGGATAGCTCACAAAACTCACCTCTAGTGCGCCATCACCATTCAAATCTGCCACATTGACCCTGGAGGCGCCCTCCTGCCAGTTGTTTAACAATTGAAATTGGCGCATAATGGTCGGGGTCTGAATATCCCAACAATAAATGGTATTGAAGTTGTTGGTGCTGTTTCTCCCCTGGACAATGGCATCCAGATCACCATCTAGGTCATAATCCGCCACACTGGTGAAGCCATCCGTCATCGGCGCATCGGCGGTTACAACGGGAACAACAATGCCCGTGACAAGATTAACTGAAAGTACCTGATTACCCGCTACAATTTCAAGCCCTTCACAATCGGGGCAAAAGGCATCGGGTAGTGCGTCAATGGCTACGGGAGAAGCAAAAGAAAGGCCCGTCAATACGCGGGCCGGATTTTCTCCCGATGATACAGTGGCTCCCCCTTCGGCAAGCAACGCACCTGTTTGTCCGTTGAATACTTGGTTGCCAATATTGACTTCTGCCCATCCATCGTGGTCAAAATCAGCAATATTGGGAACGGCATATCGGTAACGGGGATGGTATCCAACTTGAATGGCACTGGTGTATTTTAAGGTTCCATCGTGTTCGTAGCAGTAAAGCAATCTGTCAAAGCCAACGATCACCACTTCTCCAAAACCATCGTGGTCCAAGTCTGCAATGGCAGGAGCAGTACCACCCGGCCAAACAGTAGGTGCCATAACGTGCACTTTGGTAGCTCCTGTTGCGCCATCTAAGATGTAGAGATCAGGAGCTTCTACCCTGGTTGTCACCACATCAGGAATACCATCGGCGTCCATATCGCCCGCTACAACCGGGGAGTACGTACCGGTTTCTACGGAGGCAGACCATTGGATACCCAGCGTTATTTGGCCGCATGGCGGGACATAATAGCAGTCAGCATTACAAGTGGTGTAGTAGAAATCGGCGCACTGACCGGAGCAGGTACAGTCGGGGTCGAAACAGTCTATGAGCCCATCACCGTCATCATCGGAGCCGTTGGTGCAGTTTTCTGATTGAGAAAAGGCTAAAAATGAAAAAAACAAAAATGTGCTGACGAGCGAACTCTGTCGGACAATTACCTTCAATTGCATGATCGGGCTTTTTTGTAGGTGACAGAAAACGGTCAATTCCATATTTTCTTCGACCTGTAAACGCGATGATAACCCTAAATAATAAAAAAAACCGAGGTGATATTTGGCAATTGAGGATTAGACGAAGCAAAGATAGTGTGTTTTGAGTTATCCCAACCTTATGTTGCGTCAACGGCCCAACATTAAAACTGCAGGTATCCAAAAACGTTTTTGCCAGGCGATTTCTGCGTGGGGGTCTCCTTGGAATTTGCGGGTGATCCAATGGTTGGAATGATATCCTTTGTTTTTCATCACTTGGTCCACTTTTTGTTGGTGCGGTTCATACCAAGCATCCAAGGTAGCGGTGCCAAAATCAAAGTAAAATTTATGGTTTACAGGGTTTGGCAAGTGCTTGGTTAAATAGGCCACAAAAGCATCCGGTATAGCCTGATTTTGTCGAAATATCGTGCCGGGCCAATGGGTTGACAAGCATGCGGCGCCTCCGAACACACCCGGATATTCACAAATAGCGTACAGAGAAATGAGTGCCCCCATACTGGATCCGCCGACAAAGGTGTTTTTGGGTCCTTTCAAGGTTGGATACGTTCTGTCAATAAAGGGTTTAAGTTCATCTACCAGAAAGTGGAGGTAAGCATCCGATTCGGGTTGTGCTGTTGCGTCGCCAAGATCGCTTCGCAACGTGTCTTGTAAAGCAGAAGGAAGTGTAAAAAAAGGTTTTGCAGGAAAATATTCCGTACGGCGGCGACGGGTGTTCCAAATACCCACTACAATACAATCGCGTATTGCCTTGGTGACAAGCAATGAATCCAGGGTCTCATCCACCCGCCATTCTTGGTGGTTGAAAGTACCCGTTGGATCAAAAAGATTTTGCCCATCCTGTAGGTAGAATACGGCGTATTTTTTGTCGGGTGCGTAGTCTTCCGGAAGCCAAACGTCAATATTTCTGGGTGGCACAAATTTCGACTTAAATTGTTCGTAGTGCACCAGACGTCCCTTGGAGGGGGTGGATACTTGAGCTTGCAGGTTAAAAAAAGCAACCAATAGAACCGACAGTATTGATATTTTTCGCATAAACAAAGGTTTCGGCAACAAGTAAGGGGATTGCACCTAAAAAAAACGTGGCTGTTTAATGCTCCGACCGCGTAACAGCCAACTCGTTACAAATCACGGTCACTTTTTTGCAATTTTAACAAGTTCATTGAGTTTCCAAAGTGCGTCAATTGGCGTCATGGTATCTAGGTCTAGCCCAAGCAGCGTTTCTTTAATTTTGAGGGTATAGTCATCAACGTCAAAGATGTGTAATTGGAGGGGGGCTGCAATATTTTTCATCTTGTTGCGCAATTGTTTTTGTGTTTCTGTTTTTTTCGTGTGGGTTGG
>JBIPOY010000470.1:0-2923 GCA_044378705.1 Saprospiraceae bacterium | reverse complement strand
TTGAAAAAAAGACGGATAACCTTGTACCGCAATTTAACTTGGAGTGCCAACTTTCGGTATTAAACAAGATCAGCATTGATGATAATAATTTTGACGGAATTGCTGATTTTTCCGTGTTTGAACAAAATTATGCAGGATCAATTACATCAAATTTGTATTTTCTGTTTACCCCCCAAACACGCTGCCTTGAGGATACGTTATGAAAGGAAGTCAACGATCATCCACTGTTGGCTCATTTTCTATCCTTTCAAGACGCCCACTTGCCGCAGCGTATTCTTAGCAACCTCCAAAAATGACGCGGCAACCACTCCTTCTTGCTGTAATATGGCGGGTTTGCCTGTATCACCGCCTTCCCGGATACTTTGAACAATGGGAATTTGCCCCAATAACACCGAATTGCTTTCCAAAGCCAGTTTCTTGCCGCCTCCTTGCCCAAAAATATAGTACTTGTGGTCTGGAAGTTCTGCAGGTGTAAACCAGGCCATGTTCTCTACAACCCCAAGAATGGGCACATTAATACCTTCCATCAAAAACATGTTCATCGCTTTGATGGCATCGGCCAGCGCCACTTCTTGTGGGGTTGTGACCAATACGACCCCCGTTACCGGTACAGTTTGAACGAGCGTCAATTGTACATCTCCGGTGCCCGGCGGGAGGTCAACCACGAGAAAATCAAGCTCCGGCCACAAAACATCGTTGACGAATTGCTTGATGATGGCCGCCAGTCTGGGGCCACGCAGTACCACTGCCTGCTCCGGCTCAATAATAAACCCAACACTCATCGCCGGCATTCCGTACGCTTCCAAGGGTAGCATTTTGGGCACACCGGTCACATCTTTTACCTTTGGACGCTCGCCCAGAAGTCCGAGCATGGTCGGAATGCTGGGGCCATATATATCGGCGTCAAGCAATCCCACTCGTGCACCCAACTGTTTGAGTCCAAGGGCCAAATTGACCGCCACGGTGCTTTTGCCAACGCCACCTTTTCCCGATGCTACGGCGATGATATTTTTTATGTGTGGAACACTGCTGACAGGTTGTTGGCTGTCGGGCGTTCGTGCCATAAAATGGGCATTTACCTGAGCCGTGGGAAACACCTCCACAATGGCGCCAATACAGGCAAAATTAAGTTCGGCTTTTCCAGCCATCTGTAAGGATGGGATCAGGATTTTGAAATTAACGTTGTTTCCGGCCAATTCAAGGTCTTGAACCATGCCTGCCGCAACAATGTCCTGCCCGGTTTGTGGGTCGCGGACTTGGCGCAGGGCGGCGAGAATCGTATCTTTTTCCATGGTAAAAACTTGTTTTATTGTTGATTTTCAACTATTTAAGTGACACATTGTCCTGCTAAAAAGCCCGGTTTTTTTCAGACGCAATCACGTAAGTCGTTGCTTTGATTGAAAGTCAGCCGATCGTCTCCAAGATGATCGGCTGACCATTGGGTTATTTAGAACAGCTCTCCAATAATTTCGCCAGTTGAATGACGGACTCGGTGGAGCGCTTAAAACCATCTTTGTCGCACGCTTCAACAGCTGCAGGACAATCATCAAATGTTTTTTTGACGCCTTTGTTTAGGTTTAAGGCGAATTTCATGCCGTTCAAAGATACGTATTCTTGATCGGCCATTTTTTGAATGACATATTCGGGCGGATTGGTCAATCCTTCATTGTCGCCGGCAAACGCAAGGTACGCGCTGATTTTTGCACCCTGTTCGAGCACTTCCAAGATGGTTTTTCCGCCACCGATATTGACGCTGTTGGCCGATTTGAAAGGTAATACTTTAAAGGTACGGCCATCGAAGCCAAAGGCAGTGGTATTTGCCTTGTTGATACGGTTTACTTTAAAGCGTTCGCCGAGGTCAAGGGCATAGCGGACATTGCCGACCGAGCTAAAAAGCAGGCCCGTCATCCGGGGATTTTCCACGAGAAAAAGCACTTTTGTTTCTTTGCCATCCGTACCGGTTACCCATCCTTCGTACTGCATCGTGTTGGGGGTCAAGTCCAATGATTTCACCTTGTAATCTACTTTTCGTTCGTCGCTGTCTGATTGGTAGGTAACGGGAGGGGTTGTAGTAGTAGCTTCTGCGGGCGACTCGAATTTGAGGTGTCGGCTTGTTTTTCCGGTTTTTTCAAATTCTTTTTTTAAATCTTCAATGTCTTCAATCAGTCGTTTACCATCTTTGGGGTCGTAGTCGTTGGCAATGACGGCATTGGCGAATTCGGTTGCTTTTTCAAGGTCTTCCGTCCAGAAATGTAGCAGTGCCAAATTGTAGAGACAAGCATACTTGAGTTTTTTCTCCCCTTTTTCTGCCGGGTTATACTTGTCTTTTTGTTGGTTGAAATACGCAAGTACAGGTGTTAATGCCTGTTTTACGGAGTCAAGCCCTTGGTCTGCTTTCATGTAGTTCAGGGCAGTTTTTGCGCCCTTGAAAGCCTGCTGAAAGCCGGCATAATCCGGGTGTTTTTCTGAGTCGAGGATTTGCAGCTTAACGGTAGAGGTAACTGGTGTGTAGCCGTACTGAGTGTTGAGGTAGTCAGAAATATCACGCATGGCGCCCGTGATGGCGTTTTGGTCGTCTTTTCCGAGGTCTTGACCCAGCGAAGCGCGAATATAGTTGTTTACTTCTCCGACAGTACTGAACTCGCGGCTTTTAAAAGTGCGCTCACCGCCCAGCAAACTGCGTTCTTCCAGTTGTTTTCCGTCTTGGTTTCGGACTTTCAAGGTGAGTACGTGTTCGTACTTTACTTCATAGTAGTAGGTCTTTGTTTCGATCTCTTTTCCGGCACGGTCCTTTGTTTTGGTCGTTGCTGTTTTGGTCTCACCGGCTGTTTGACGATAATCACTGAGATTTAGATCAATGTTAAAATTACCACCTTCTTTCACGCTTTTAAAGCCAAATACTTGCAGGTTTTTGATGAAAAAT
>JBIPOY010000469.1:0-2926 GCA_044378705.1 Saprospiraceae bacterium | reverse complement strand
CGTATTTTTGTGTTGAATGGCTTAACGGTAATTTTGCCATCTTTTATTTCAAACCAGTTTTTGGTGTCGGTGAGTTCCATTTTTTTCAGGTAATCAATGCCCAATTTTTCACCCAGTAAGTTTGCCGGCTTGAAGTTGTTGAAAATGGCATGGATCGTTTCCAAAAAGCCGGCCGCTGAAAAGGTGTTGAAATCCGGCATCATGTCTGTTCCCAATATTCCACTCATGGAAAGGGTTGTGTTGAACTTGCCGTCTATGTACTGCATGATGGGCGCTAAGGTCTTTGCCGTGGAAAAGGTCTCAAATGCGTCGCGGAAGCCCATGTTCTGAAGGGCCATGTCCATGTTGAACGTTGGCTTGGATGGGTTTTGTGTGTTGTAGTCTCCCGAAAGCGCTACTTGCCCACCCATGATCTCAGCGGTGCAGTCCTCGAGCTTGGCGACTTCATCTTTTACCACCACCTGACCTGTTAGGTTGCTTAAATCGTAAGTGGTGTACCGTATTTTGTCAAAATCAGCATGGAGGGTCATATCCATCTGCGCCGGAACAGGTATGATGGAAGCCGGTGCCGCCACTGCGGTTGCTCCCGTCGCAGCAACCGGGGTTTCCATGAATTGATTGAGATCAAAATAGGCTGAATTCAAGTTGACAACTCCTTTAATTGTTTGATTGTCAAATAGATAGTTCCAGGCGTTTAAAATCTGACCGCTTCCTCGAAGGTCACTGTTTTTACCCAGTACGAACCCAAAATTGGTGATGTCCATTTTGTTGGGCGTGAAATGCCCCGAAGCTGTCAACGCTGTTATAGTATAGGTGTCATATTTTAAGGCGCCAATTTTTCCGTCCATACTGAAGTCCCACCGGTCAAATACTTTTTCGCTGGCAACGGTTGGCGCTACGTCATTGGGTACCACGGCGCCGTCTTCCGGGGTTGGTTCTGTCCATTCTTGTACATCAACATAATTTGAGGCAAAGTTTAGGCTGCCACGCATGGTTTTGGTGGTGCTAAAATAGGCTAAAATATTATCCACACTACCGGATGCACGTAGGTCGCTGTTGCCCAATTTGGCGTCAAATTGCTGAATATCAATTTTTTGTGGCGTAATGCCGGTTGTTAAGGCATTGATTTTGACCGTTGGCATCCCACTCGACCGATACGTGATGCCGCTCATGCTGAAGTCGCCGGCCATGTTTACCCGGTCGTACTGTTGCGCATCCATCTGGCTCATGGCGGCCTTCATGGTGATATTTGCCTTGATGATACCGCTGAGCTCCTGCACGCCCTCCATCGGAAAGGCCTTGGAGAGCTCGGCAAGGTTGAGGGTGCCGTTGATTTTGGTGTCAATCGTTGGGTCGGTTTCCAGTGTTTTTAGGTTGAAATATCCCTCCAGTGGGTTGCTCCCAATTTTCAAACTGAATTTTGGAATGTTCACCGTCATGTCGTTTAACTGAGCTGTTGGACTGTTGATGGCGGCATCTACGTTGATATTGCTCACGCCCAATGGCAAACTGGGGTATTTAAAATCTGCATTTCCAATGTTAAACACCAACTTGAAGGCCGGGTAGCTCGTTTCATGGTAGGTGCCCTTGGCAAATCCACTAAATTTGACGGTACCATTTGCTTGCATCGTTTCAAAATCCTTGGTGTAAGCGCCCGGAACGATGCTCAAGAAACTCTTAAATGTATTGGCCGGGGTGCCAAAGGTGAGGTCCATGCGGATATCTTCGGTGTTTGCCGGAAGCTGTACCCAACCATCCAGCATCAATTCCAAGGCATTGATTTTCAGTTCGTTTTGCTTGAAAGTGAATTTCCAGTTTTTCATGTCCGCACCCAAGGTAGCTTTCCAATCGGCTTGAGCGTTGGATAGGTACTGTACACCTCCGTAGTTTACCGACAGTTTTTGTGCGTGGGTGACCATGACAAAGTCGTACAAATCGCTGGTGAATTCACCGGAACCCTCGTGATCCAATCCTGCCAACTCGGCGCGCATATCCAATCCTCTGTCATCGTACAGTATCTTGCCGTTGACAATGCCGTATGCTTCCAATTTAATGGGGCTTCCTTCCGCACTCGTGGGAGTGTCTCCTGCAGGTGCAGGTTTCGTGATGTCATAATTTGCTTGTCCATTGCTGAGGACAAACACCTTGATGTCCGGCTGGGTTAAAAACAACCCTTTGATGACAACCTCCGTCCCAAAAATAGCCGACCACAGATCCACGGTCACGTCAAGGCGAGGACACTGAACGAGTTTTACCCCCTCAAATGGCCCGGGCCCGTTGGTAATGTCAAGACCCTCCAGACCAATGGACAACTGAGGGAAATGGCGGAATACGGAGATATCTACGTCGCTGAAGGCCAAGGTAGCGGTCAAATTTTCGTTGGCAGCCTTCTTTACCTGGGCCACAATACTGTCTTTGAAGAAATAAGGAAGGGCAATGAGCGCGCCCATTAACACAACCACAAACACAGCGACACCGAGGAATAGTTTTTTCATAACGAACTAAATAGTTGAATTGATTTTTTACAACGGGGTGGATGGTCATGCCTGTGACCAAAAATAGATCACAGAAGGCACAGAACACATCCCCCAAGTTGTTGCTTACCTTGAAACGTTGATAAACAAAGACACGTTTCAAAAGTATACAAATAAAACGGAATTTTAACAATAAACCGAAAATGTATGGCTGTGGCCCAACGCTTGCCCGGTGTTTTGTGCACGATACCGCCGTTGATGGGAGGGTAGGTACACTTTCTTCGTCAGGGTGTGATGAGAACCAAAAATGCACTTTGTAACCGACTTGCCGGGCAGCAATACCTAACAGGGTTTGTGCCAGTCTGCAGGCATACGCGTGTTGAGGCAGTGGTCTGTTGTCAGTCCGCCTTTGCGGGCCACGCCCACGCCAAAACGCACTACCTCCAGGCCCG
>JBIPOY010000468.1:0-2927 GCA_044378705.1 Saprospiraceae bacterium | reverse complement strand
ACGGTGGTTGCAACCGCTGCACCTGACTTGTCGGTGTCCAACGAATGGCTGCGAACTGTCACCGCAAAAAACCAAGCAACGGGTAGTCCCAGAAAAAAGAAGATGAGTTGCCCCCGGGTAACCTTCCATCCATCATCGCCCCAAAAACCGGCCAATAGGCCCAAACTCAGGCCGATCAACAGCGCAACTGCCATTGCTAAAGAGCCGGTAATCAATGCAATACGGGCTCCACTTACAACCGTTGCTGCCACATCGCGGCCTTCGGCATCGGTTCCCAACCAATGCTTAAATGGGGCCTCCAAACCGGGGTGCGTTGAACCGGGAGGTACAAATATACCAGGATGTAAGGAAGACTTTTCGCCCGGAGAAAAGGGAATGGGGGCATAAATAGGTGAACTGTCATAACTCGCAGGATTTTTCCAAGCTTCCAAGGCATGCACGTTGTTTTGCAATCGGCGCAATGCCTCAGCCTGGTAGGGCACGTTTTCAGAGGTCCAGACGGACCGCAACCCCGGCCAGTAGGTTTGGCCCTCTATTCGGCAGTACAAAGGGCGGCCGTTGGCCAAGACATCTCGAAAGACGGCTAAAAAAAGCAGGAAGCCCAGCATCCAAAAAGCCGTACGGGGTAGTTTTGAGTTCATGGGGTGGACCTGAAAGGGAATACAAGGTTGAATGTTCGTGACAAGGCCTGTACAGGTGCCAGTGTTTTACTGAATCCTAACAGGAAGCCTCCGCCTCCTGCACCGCAAATTTTAAACGTGATTTCTCCCTTTTGGAGGTGTTCGAGCCACAGATTTCTTACAATTTCCGGTATCATCGGTTCAAAATAATCGAGTTGAAATTGGGATAATTTGTTCAAATTAAACCAAAATTCGTCCGGATTTGCCGATTGCCAATGCTGTATCACCGCCTCATTTGTCGGCAAATAGTCTGTTTTCAAGGCATCCGAAAACCCTTGTTTGGTACTTTTTTCCATAAACCACCGTACCAAGGGTCCTGTTTGTCGTGGCAAACCTGTATCCACCAAAAAAACAATGGGCGTCTGTTCCCATTGCGTCATGGCAGCGACCGTCACCTCCACTTTGTGCCGGATGATCAAAGGTTGTCCAGTGTAACTTGTCAGAGGGTCTATTCCGGAGCTTGCGCCGTGGAAAAAACTTTCCATGGCGGCAAACGCAACTTTCAGGGCAGAAAGATCAGAAGATTTGTCGCGGCAGTATCGATCGTACACAGCCGCACACAGCGCTCCTGAGCTTCCCAATCCATAGCCCATTGGAATGGAGGATTCAAAAACAAGACCACGCATCAGATCCTGTTGAAAAGCGTTGGCGTCCATGGCACCCGCACGGTTCAGTTGATCACTGGCGGCAAATTCCAGGAGTTTTTGCTGGAGCAACTCGTCTGTTTGTCCGCCCAATTCCACCCATTTTCCGCTGTAAGTATCTGTGGGAATTGCCAGGGCCGTACTTCCGAGGAGTAAGACATGTTCGCCGAAAAGCAGCAATTTAGAAGGGTAAGTGCGCATGGATGCAAAAGTATTTTTAAACCCGCGGTTTTTCATAAAAATCGCGGGGTGGTGTACCTCATTTCAAGTGGAACAATCGCTACCTTCGCCGCGTTTTATGGCTCTTGCGATATTTAAGATGAATATCTCTAGGCATCCACCACCACTCACTCACCTTCTCACTCATTGTATCATGAGTCAATTTCAACATCCCGACCGCTTTGAGCGGCGTCACATTGGCCCAAGCGAAGCCGAAACTGCTGCCATGCTTGAGTACTTAAACGTCCAAACATTGGATGAATTGGTGTCTCAAACAGTTCCAGACGCTATTCGGTTGAAAAAGCCCTTGGATTTACCGGCGGCTCAATCAGAATTTGAATACCTGAGTGCCTTGAAAATCGTTGCTTCCAAAAATAGGATCATGCGAAATTTCATTGGAATGGGGTACCATGGAACCATAACGCCTTCCGTAATTGCCCGCAATGTATTCCAAAACCCGGGATGGTACACACAATACACCCCCTATCAAGCTGAAATTGCCCAGGGGCGTTTGGAAAGTCTGTTGAATTTCCAAACGATGGTGACAGACATGACGGGCCTATCCATTGCAAACGCGAGTCTGCTCGATGAAGCTACGGCTGCGGCTGAAGCCATGAATATGTTTTACCATGAAAAAAACAAACGTGCAAAAGTTGGCGCGGAAGCCAACGAGTTTTTTGTTTCTGACAAGGTGTTTCCACAAACTTTGGATGTACTCAAAACCCGTGCCCTTCCCCACGGCATTCAATTGGTGGTTGGCGATTGGAAAACGGCCACTTTATCCGAAAAAACTTTTGGTATTTTGTTGCAATACCCTGATGCACAAGGGAATGTATCCGACTACCGCGCTTTCGCTGAAATGGCAAAAGCCAAAGGTGTTTTTCTCTGTGTAGCGGCAGACATTCTCTCTTTGGCACTCCTGACGCCACCGGGTGAATGGGGCGCGGATGTGGCGGTGGGCAACACGCAAAGGTTTGGTGTACCCATGGGGTACGGGGGGCCTCACGCAGCCTACTTCGCTTGTTCCGAGGACTTCAAGCGTCAAATTCCGGGCCGAATAATTGGCGTATCGGTGGACAAGCACGGCCAAAGAGCGCTTCGTATGGCACTTCAGACACGAGAACAACACATTCGCCGTGAAAAAGCGACGTCTAATATATGCACGGCGCAAGCGTTGTTGGCCAATATGGCTGCCATGTACGCCGTGTACCATGGGCAAAATGGCATTCGAGGCATCGCACAAAGAACCCACCGAATGGCATCGACATTGGCTGCCAGCCTTGTGAAAGCAGGTTTCTTGCAGACCAATGCGTATTTTTTTGATACCCTTCGCATTGAATTGGAGGGTACTTTGTTGAGTGAAATTCGACGTAAGGCTGAAGCC